>NZ_JBHNPV010000072.1:0-43850 GCF_059082735.1 Actinotignum sp. usb-actsch-rep-73
TATGGGGTCAGCATCGACGTCAACAGCGGATCAAACATACAGAACCTCGCTGGCACTCTCTGAGGTCATTCGAGGCAAAAAACCGGATCCACTCCACGCGCAAACCCCACAACGTCGCCTCACACGCCCAAACCTGCCAGCTCGCGCGTAACGCAAAAGAAAACGCACCTGCATGCACATAAACGCATGGGGGCGCATTCTGCTCACGACGCTCAGTCGCGCGGGTGCTGACCCCGCATCGCGCCTGGAGGAGGAAGCTCTTCCCAAAGTCCGCGATCGATCAGATAGTCGCGCAGACACTTCGGCTTATTGGTCACAAAGCCGTCGACTCCAAGAGCGATCAGCTGATTAAGATCGTCAATCTCATCGACCGTCCAGACGTGGACAGCTAAACCATGCGAATGGGCCGCCGCAACAAAACGACGATCCACAACGGTCACGGGGCCGAAGGACAGCGGAACCTGAGCGGCAACAACGCCCTGATGAGAACCTGGAATCCGCCATGTGCGCGTCTTCGTTGCGCTCTTTGCAGCCGCAACCAAACGCACCACTGATTGACTACCCAACGACGTTGCAATCTGGCCCTGAGATTGCTCTCTGAGCCACTTCAGCCGACGCTCGTTAAACGATGCCAGGACAACGCGATCCTCAGCATGAGCCTGACGGACAACATCCAACAGAGGCCCCTCAACACCGGGAACCTTCGCATCGATGTTGAAGTACAGATCCGGGAAGGTCTCAAGAGCTTCGGACAGCAACGGAATACGATCACCGTGATCGTTCGTGTACGTCTTCAACTCATCCCACGTCATCTGAGCAATCAGACCAGAACCGTTGTACACGCGATCGATCATCGGATCATGGTGGACAACAACCTTGCCATCAGCGGTCAGATGAACATCGGTTTCAATGTGGCGGATACCGAGCTGACGTGCATCAGCGAATGCCTCAAGCGAGTTTTCAGGCGCGACCTCGTTGCCTCCCCTGTGGGCAAGAATGATCGGCCCGACGCGAGAAGAAACCGGGATCATGAACAAGCCTGCTCTCCGAAATAAACTGCGCCAACTTCTTTAAGCCATGCTTCGGGATCGATGGGCTCGTCGTTGGAGTTATGGATTTCAAAGTGAAGGTGCGGGCCAGTTGACCAACCGTTGTTTCCAACGGCACCGATTACCTGTCCCGCTTCTACGGTGTCGCCCACACGGACCTTGATCTGATCCATGTACTGGTGCAGGTACGCGCTATAGAAAATGCTTCCGTCTTCACGGACGTGCTTGATCTTCACCAACGCACCGGAACGGCTGTTTTCAGAGACCTCGACGACCTCGCCGCCATACACGGCGTGTAGCGGAGTTCCCAGTGGGCCAGCCATGTCGATGCCTTCGTGCATCTGTAGCTGACCAGAAATCGGGGAAACGCGCATCAAGAACGGCGACGTGATCTCGAACGTTCCTGCTGGCATTGGCCAGTAGATCTCCGAGGATCGAACCTGGACATCTCGATTGCCCGCGGCTGTCTGGGCAGAGGGCAAGCACCCATTGAGAGTCAAAGGTGCGCGAACTCGTGTGCGAGATGCTGCGGTGACGGACCCTTCAAGGGCCTGCGATTGCGCGACGACCGTTGCCGTTGTCCAGGACTCGTCACCGGCACTGACACCAAGTGCACGCGCAGGAAGTTCAACAGAAGACTGAGCGCCAACAAACCCCGACAGCGGGATCGCGACAGTCGTTGCCGTTAGCACAGCAAGAACACCGACACGAGCTACACGACGAGTAACGTGGGATTGTCTTTTGCGAGGCGTAGACGCGTCCAGATCGCTATGTCCATGAATCTGCCGACGTGACGGCAACGGACATTCAATCTTGGCTTCAGACACGCTGAACGTTCCTTTTCATCTGCTGATTTCAGGGAGTTGCCCTCGAAGTGAGTGCCCGAGTTCAACGCTTACTAACCTACATCGTATTGCCTGGCGGTTAAAGAGGTTTGGTTGAAAGTGGGAGTCATAACTCATCGCGGTCGCGAGTGATCACATCGCGTTGCAATGAGTCACGAACCTCGCCGACCAATTCTTCTAGAACATCTTCAAGGAAGAGCACGCCAATTCGTTCTCCTGCTTGGTTTTTCACCAGTGCACAGTGCGTTCCCGAACGTTGCATTGCGCGGAGCGCGTCTTCGACTTCATCGGTTGATGCAACGGTTTCCATCTTGCGGATACGCCAGGCGGGAATCGGTTGAGTGCGATTCGTAGCATCGGCATAGAGTACGTCCTTCAGGTGAATGTACCCAGCGATTTCACCGGATTGAGCAACGATCGGGAAGCGCGAGAAACCTGTTCGAGCGACTTCTTTTTCAACCTCGTCGGGGGTGACATCGGGCTCCAAAGTAACCAGGTCACCCAAAGGAACCATCGCTGACCCAGCGGTTTCAGTCGAGAATTCCAAGGTTCCCGAGAGCAGACCAAAGTCGTCACTCAAAGCTCCTTCAGCGGTCGAGTATTCGACGATGGAGGCCACTTCTTCGGCTGTAAACGTTGCCGCAATTTCAGATTTAGGTTCAATTCCACGAAGTGACAGGAACCAGTTCGCCAATGAATCCATTGCGTGGATAATCGGGCTGACAACGTGTCCAATTGCCACCAGAGGCGGCGCAAGAAGCAGAAGGAGTCGTGCCGGGTTTGCGATCGACACGTTCTTCGGCACCATTTCACCGAACACTACGTGCAGGAACAACACGATAATCAGTGCGACAATAAAACCAACGATGTGCGCCGACGAGGCAGGTAAGCCCAGTGAAACCAGCGGATGCTCCACGAGGTGCGCGATCGCCGGTTCTGCGACGACGCCGAGGGTTGTTGATGCGACCGTGACACCCAGCTGACAGATAGCGAGCATCAATGATACGTGTTCAAGTGCGAACATCGCCTGAGCGCTTCCGCGACGCTTTTCTTCGCAGAGAGGCTCGATCTGCGAACGGCGCGACGATGTCGTCGCAAATTCTCCGGCGACGAAGAAAGCATTCATTGCCAGCAACACAACGGTGATTCCAAGACCCCAACCGGCGCTCATAGCTGAACCTCCGGTTCTTCATCTTCCTGATCAGGCACATAGAGCGCTATCTGCATAATGCGTCGACCCTGCATGTGTTCAACTTCGAGGATCACTGAGTGCACGTCAACGCGGTCGCCAACCATCGGGATGCGTCCAAGTTGGGCCATCACGAGGCCGCCTATCGTGTCGTAGGCGTTGTCTTCAGGAAGGGCGATCCGAGTTCGTTCGAAGAGCTCATCGGGGCGCAGGGTTCCGGGGATCAGCAGAGCGCCGTCGGCACGGGTACGGATTCCGAGGCGACGCCCATCATGCTCGTCGGACACTTCACCAACGATTTCTTCGATGACGTCCTCCAAAGTGACAACACCTGCCACCCCACCGTATTCATCGACGACGATTGCCATTTGCAGGCCTTCGTCACGCAATTGCACCATCAGAGGACCAATGGGGACTGTTTCGGGAACCGATGGAACCTCTGCCATCAGGGATGCAGACACAACGGGGACCTCGTCGCGACGCTCGAAAGGAACTCCGATGGCACGGCGCAACGAAACCAAGCCGATGATGTCATCTAAATCCTCACCGACGATCGGAAAACGTGAGTGCCCGGTTTCTCGTGAGAGGGCGACAACATCAGATGCGACGGCGGTGTCCGGCAGGAAGTGAAGCAGCCCGCGGTCTGTCATGACGTCGGCAGCGGTGAACTCGGACAGGCGGATTGAGTTCGTCAACAACGAGGCGGTCGACGTGTCGATCGTGCCTTCTTCGGCTGAGTGTCGAACCATTGCTTCGAGTTCAGACGCTGACCGAGCAGATGAGATCTCTTCCTGAGGCTCGATGTTCACCAGTTTGAGCACCGCGTTCGCCGACCCGTTCAAAACGAAAATAATCGGCTTCATCAGCGCAGTGAAGAACATATGAAAGGGAACGACAAGACCCGCGGTTTTTAAGGGGTGAGCGAGCGCAAGGTTCTTTGGAACCAGCTCACCAAAGAGCATTGATACGGCGTTAATGAAAACTGCCGCCACAATCGCGGCGATACCCGTGGCAAGCCCAGCCGCTAAACCAGCACTTCCGAGTGCCGTTTCAAGAAGGTCAGCGATTGTTACCTGCGTGGTGTAGCCGAGAAGAATCGTGGTCAGCGTAATACCAACTTGGGCTCCAGAGAGCTGGGTCGACAGTGTTTTCGTTGCCTTCAGGACTTCTCCGGCGGATTTGTCGCCGGCTTGGAATCGCTTTTCAACGACCGCTTGATCGAGCGCGACCAGCGAAAACTCCGCAGACACGAAAATAAATGTGCCGATTATCAGAACGATGCCAAGCACGAGCATCGCAATAGTTGCGATCACTGCGTGACCTTACTGTTGGATGGTAAATCAGAATCCATAACCCGTTCAGTTTACCGATTCGTGCTCTGTGTAGCACAAGAATCCACTCTGTTGCCAGTTTCACCAAAAATTCTTCTTCTTTTCCCCAAAGACGCGTTCAGGCTATATCCAATCTCTATAAAATCGGGCCTAAAGACCCAGACTGTCCGTATGCTTTGCCGTAGGGTTCACGGCTGAACAGAACGGAGATTCTCGTGGCAACTGACAACGGAGCACAGCCGCAGGCAAATAATTGGTACGTCGACACCATGCGTCGCGCGTATCAGGCGGATCCAACTTCGGTTGATCCCTCGTGGCGCGCATTTTTTGCGACCGAGTCCGCTCCTCCTCAGTTGCGTGTTCCTCAGCCAACTGCCGAGGCCGCTCCGGCCGCATCGCACCCCGCCCCCGTTCAGGCCGCGGTTTTCCCGCCGGCGGCCTCGTCGATCCACGATCACCCCACGACACACTTCGCACAGCCGAAAGCACGTATCTTAGCTGAATCTGTGTTCGAGGAACCCGAAGCGGACGCACCGGAAACGAACGTGGAGTCCGTGACGCGTTCTGACCTGCCCCCGGCTCCTCCGGCGCGCATCATGGAAGCAACGTCTCCCTATACTCGTCAGATGCACGGCCACACCGCCGCATCACTCAACACTGATCTTGCCGAGGAAGACGAGCTCCACATCCTCAAGGGCGTGGCACGCGCAACCGCGAAGAACATGGATGAATCCCTCTCTGTTCCCACTGCAACGTCACAGCGTCAGATACCTGCGAAGCTCCTGATTGAAAACCGCGCTCTGATCAACGCTCACTTGGCGCGCACCGTTGGTGGCAAGGTTTCCTTCACCCACCTGATTGGCTACGCCTTGGTCGAGGCTCTGTGCGAAATGCCGGATATGAACGTCCGCTATCAGATGGAAGGCACCAAGGCCGCGATCCACCGTCTAGCCCACGTCGGATTCGGCTTAGCAATTGACGTCACCAACGCCTCCGGCGGGCGTTCTCTGATGGTCCCGGTCGTCCACAAGGCAGACACCATGACCTTCATGGAATTCGTTGACGCATATCAGGATCTGGTCAAGCGTGCGCGCACAGGCGATCTTGGTACCGGTGACTTCCAAGGGGCAACCGTTACTCTGACAAACCCTGGAACAATCGGTACAACAACATCTGTTCCTCGCCTGATGAAGGGGCAGGGCCTCATTATCGGTGTTGGCGCAACCGACTACCCCGCCGAATACCGCGGAGTTTCCCCGCGCAAGCTGGCAGCAATGGGCATCGGCAAAACCATGTTCATGTCGTCGACCTACGACCACCGCATTATTCAAGGTGCGGCCTCCGGCCAGTTCCTCGCGCTCATCGATAAAAAGCTGTCGGGTCTGGATGGATTCTACGAACGCGTTTTCTCTTCACTTCACATCCCCCAGTACCCCTACGCCTGGGAAGCGGACCACGAGTACGACGTCGAGCGTGAGAAGGGGAAGCCCGCGCGCATCGTAGAGCTGATCCACGCATTCCGCTCACGCGGTCACCTTGCCGCAGACACGGACCCGTTGGCATACCGCGTGCGCCGCCACCCCGACCTGGATATCACCCAGTACGGCCTGTCCGTATGGGACCTCGATCGTCCCTTCCCGACCGGCGGATTCGGTGGCCAACAGCAAATGTTGCTACGCGATATCCTGACTCGCCTGTCCGACACGTACACGCGTAGCGTCGGCATTGAATACATGCATATTCAGGATCCCGAGCAACGACAGTGGGTCCAGCACCGCATCGAACTCCCCTACGAAGTTCCCACTCCAGTTGAACAGCGTCGAATTCTATCGACGCTGATCCGCGCCGAAGCATTCGAAGAGTTCCTTCAGACCAAGTTCATGGGACAGAAGCGTTTCTCCCTTGAAGGTGGCGAGTCACTGATCCCGCTTCTTGATGAGGTCCTTGCACGATCGGCACGAGAAGGTATCCACGAAGTTGCGATCGGAATGGCGCACCGTGGTCGACTGAATGTTCTGGCGAATATTGCTGGCAAGTCCTACGCGCAGATCTTCTCCGAGTTTGAAGGAAACCAAGATACTTCGTCGGTTCAGGGCTCCGGTGACGTGAAGTATCACCTAGGAACCTGGGGCGTCTACACCTTGGAAGACGGTGTGGCAACGAAGGTGTACATGGGCGCTAACCCATCGCACCTCGAGGCCGCCGACGCCGTCCTAGAAGGCATTGTCCGCGCCAAACAGGAAGCGCTTGGCGATGAAAGCCTGCCAATTATCCCTGTTCTGGTTCACGGCGACGCCGCGTTCATTGGCCAAGGTGTTGTCCAGGAAACCTTCAATATGAGCCAGCTGACCGGTTACAAGACCGGTGGCACGATCCACGTGATCGTGAACAACCAGATTGGCTTCACAACCGGACCAACGTCTGGCCGTTCGACCCGCTACCCCACCGACCTTGCCAAGGGCCTCCAGGTACCGATCCTCCATGTGAACGGCGACGATCCGGAAGCTGTTGTCCGCATGGCAGCACTCGCCTTCGAGTACCGCAATACGTTCCATAAGGACGTCATCATCGACATGGTCTGCTACCGCCGTCGCGGTCACAACGAAGGTGATGACCCGTCGATGACCCAGCCCGTCATGTACGGATTGATTAATAAGATCCCGTCGACACGCACCGTTTACACGCGGAACCTCGTTGGTCGTCACCAACTGACAGAAGACGAGGCCCTCGCTTCGGCGACCGCGTACGAGAACGAGCTCTCGCGCATCCTGTCCGAAACTCGCGAAAACGGGTGGGCACCGCAAGATGATGCTGAGAAGGAAAGCGCCGGCTGGTTGATGCCCGACTCTCAGTTGCCCGGTTCCGGCATGATGATTGGCTGGCACTCAGCAACAACGACGGAAGAAATCCGCCGCATCGGTGACGCTCACGTTTCCTTCCCGCCCGGCTTTACCCCGCATCCGAAGATGGCTCAGCTCTGCGAGCGACGCCAAGAAATGGCCTACGGGAAGCGTCCCATTGACTGGGGATTCGGCGAACTCTTGGCTCTTGGCACACTGCTGATGGAGGGAACGCCCGTTCGTTTCTCGGGTGAAGACGCACGTCGCGCGACCTTCGTCCAGCGCCACGCTGTTCTTCACGACAACACGAACGGCCGTGAATTCACACCGCTTCAGTTCCTGACCCCAACGCAGGCGAAGTTCGATATCTTCGACTCTCCCCTGTCGGAGTATGCGGTGCTCGCATACGACTACGGTTATTCGGTGGAACGTCCCGATGCTCTGACCGTCTGGGAAGCACAGTTCGGTGACTTCGCGAACGGTGCGCAGCCCGTCATCGATGAGTTCGTATGCTCCGCCGAGCAGAAGTGGGGCCAGCGTTCTTCCTTGGTGATGATGCTTCCCCACGGTTTCGAAGGTCAGGGTCCCGACCACTCGTCGGCGCGTATCGAGCGTTACCTGCAGTTGGCTGCCCAGGACAATATGTGGATCGTTCAGCCGTCTACTCCGGCTAATCACTTCCATATGTTGCGTCAGCAAGCCTATCGACGCCCGCGTAAGCCTCTGATTGCCTTCACGCCCAAGCAACTGCTCCGTCTTGCCGCCGCAACTTCTAAGATTGAAGACTTCACATCTGGGACCTTTAGACCAATCATCGGTGAAGTTGATCCGTCGATTGATGCAACGCAGGTCACTAGGGTCTTGATCTGTTCCGGACGCATTTACTATGACCTTGTTAAGGAACGCAAAGCGCGTGGCGATCGTTCAACGGCAATCATTCGTCTTGAACAGTTCTACCCGCTTCCCGCCCAGGAGCTTGCTTTAGAGCTTGCCCGCTACCCGCACGCAGAAATTATGTGGGTTCAGGATGAGCCGAAGAACCAAGGTCCCTGGCCGTTCCTGGCACTCAATATGTTCATGGAGTTTGAACGTCCTGTTCGCCTTGTCTCTCGCCCCGAATCGGCAACAACCGCAGCCGGTCGAGGATCGGATCACAAGCGGCAGAACGCCGAACTCATGGCAGCAGCATTTGCTCGCTGACTCGAGGGAGCCCAATGAGACTTTGCGTTATCGGAGACGAACTGGTCACTGGAACTGGTGACCCGCGAGCGCTCGGCTGGATTGGTCGCGTGCTTGCTCGATCAGAGTTTGCAACGGCTCCAACGGTGATGACATTGGGTGTTCCCGGGGAATCCACGAATAGCCTGGCAGCGCGTTGGGAATCGGAAGTCGGGCTCCGCTTGGGTGCCGAAGGACCTCGCGGTTTGATTGTCGGTGTTGGTACCGCTGATATTTCAGCGGGTTTAAGCTCGGCTCGTTCGCGTTTGAATCTGGCGAATATCACCGATCGTGCCGCCTCGCTGGGGATTCCTTGCTTCGTGGTGGGACCTCCACCTCTTGCCGGGAGCGATTCGTCGTCGGTTGCTCAGCTTTCCCGTTCGATGAGTGAAGTATGCCAGCGCCGTGGCCTTCCTTACGTTGATACGTACACTCCCCTTGTTGCGCACGATCAGTGGTTTGAAGACATGGCAGCCTCGAGGGCGCGAACGGATTCAGGGCTGACGCTTCCCGGCCAGTCCGGATACGCCTTGATGGCGTGGCTCGTACTGCATTCAGGGTGGTACGAATGGACGGGGGCGACGCCTCGCGAGTAATGCGAAGGAAACTGATAAAACAAAATGCCCGGAGGCTTTAGCCTCCGGGCATTGCGTTAAAGACGGCTCATGCGTTTGGACGCTTGCCGTGGTTCGCACCGTGCTTCTTACGATCGCGACGCTTGCGGCCCCTCTTCGACATGTTGATCTCCTCAAGTTTTGAATTCAACCCTGACAGTTTCCCATAAAAACAGCGGTTAAGCCAACAGGCTGACCGCCCTAGCGACACACGTCACTGCCCTGACGTTTCGACATATACAGATGTTGTTTCAACCTGAACCGATGAGAGGCGAGCAAGCAGACGGGCTTCGAATCCTTCGGGAAGAGGCTCGTCATCGAAGAAGTGTCGCAACGCGGTTCGCACATGGCGTTCACGGTCTAATTCTTGGGCGCAGTGCTCGCATCCAGAAGCATGCGCGATCAAGGCAAGGCGTTCGCGTTCGCAGGGGCCTTCGACTGTTCCGGTATCAATGAGCGAGCGACGTTCTTCGCATTCTTCACAATCCACCAGGGCGAAGAGCGCTTCTCGGAACGCGTCGCATCCGATGGCTTCACTCATTGTTATCTCCTGTAATTCCATATTCTTTGGCAAGGTCTGCGAGTGTTCGGCGCAGGCTTGCTCGGCCTCTAGAGAGACGCGACATGACGGTTCCAATCGGAATGTCGAGTATGTCGGCAATCTCTTTGTAGCTGAGCGATTCAACATCGGCGAGTACAACAACTGCTCGCTGTTCGTCGCTCAGGCTGTGTAATGCTTCTTGAATTTGTGTTGACGGAATCCGAGCGAGAGCTTCGGTTTCCGCCGATTCCAAAGCAACTGAGTCGTGAGAAGCTGCTTGCATGAGCTGCCAGTCTTCGACGTCTTCGTTAGGCGAGTGTTTGGGGCGACGTTGCGCTTTGCGATATTCGGAGATGAAGGTGTTCGTCAGTATCCGGTAGAGCCAGGCTTTCAAATTGGTGCCTTGAGCGTATTGATGGAACTTCGCATATGCGCGAAGATAGGTCTCTTGTACGAGGTCTTCAGCGTCTGTTCTGTTACCTGTCAGTCGCAGTGCTGCGCGGAAGAGCATTTTTTCGTACGGGATGGCATCGCGGACGAATGTCTGATCTAGTTCCACTTCTACAAAGGGACGAGAAGCGTTGTCGAAAGTAGTCATCACTCTTAAGGGTAAGCGTTGGAGACCCAAATCGTGTGGTTCATACGTCTGTGAACGCGTGCGGACGAGGTTTGTATTCCATAATCAAGCGCGTTGTGGCTCACGAAAACCGCTTTTCATCGGACAATAGAGGCATGAATCTTCTTCGTGCATGTGCAAGGCCAGCTTTGGCGCTTCCCGCCCTCCTCGATGGCATTTCAGCTCTGCGTGAGCCTGAAGTGCACGTCGAGCGCGCTCACGTTGTCCGTCCGCTGATGGATACGGTGGCGGGCGAGGCCGTTCCCACCGATGAGCAGCTGACTGTTGCAACGCGGGTTTTAGGTGGCGTGATGCTGGGTGCAGCCACATGTTTTGCTCTTGGTAAGGCTCCTCGGACAAGCGCTACGGTTCTTGCGGCTATTTCGATTCCGATGGCTCTTGTGAATCATCCGCTCTGGACTGCTCGTAGTCGCGCTGAGCGCCGTGAAATGACCTCTGGAATGGCATCCCGTTTCGCACTTGCTGGAGCATATGCGCTGGCCAGCACAGATCGCGTGGGTGCCCCGTCAGTGTCATGGCGAGTCAATCAGTGGCAGGCACGCCGCGCCCTAGAACGTGAGAAAGCTCTGGCGACAAAGGTTTCCGCTTGACTTCCCGCCTATGGCAGGCGCCCGTAGCATCGGGCACGTTAGATGCAACTATTGAGATCCCCGGGTCGAAGTCACTGTCGGCTCGTGAGCTTTATCTTGCAGCGACCGCTGATTCTCCTTCTTCACTGACCGGGGTTCTTGATTCGCGGGATACTCGATTGTTTATAGACGCCCTTCGACTGTTGGGCGCTGACATTGAGTTTTCCGGCACCTCGGCGCACGTTGTCCCTCTTGATCCTCAAGCGCCAGAGCACACCGATGAGATCTCCATCGATTGTGGGCTTTCCGGCACGGTGATGCGTTTTATTCCGCCCTTGGCTGCACTCAACAGTCGGATCACTCATTTCGATGGTGATGAGGGCGCTCGTCTACGCCCCCTCAAGCCACTCCTGGACGCTCTTGCGCAGTGTGGTGCCACGATCACCTACCACGGCGAAGAAGGATTCCTGCCTTTCACTATTCAAGGACCACTCCACCTTCCGGCGGGAGCAACAATCACGGTCGACGCTTGCGCATCATCACAATTCGTGTCATCCCTGCTGTTGGTTGCGCCTATGCTCAGCCATCCTGTAACGATCAGTGCACTCGGTAAAGTCGTTTCGCTCCCCCACATTGAAATGACCTGTCAGACCATGCGAGCGCGCGGATGCGATGTCGAGGAAATAGACGAAGGTGCCCCCGCGTTCCATTCCTGGCATGTCATCAACGAACGGTCGCGCGGCCTCGTCAATTCGATCGAACCCGACCTGTCGAATGCTGGCCCTTTCCTCGCAGCCGCACTGGTGTGTGGCGGAAAGGTGACGATCCCGCATTGGCCCGCCGAAACGACGCAGGCCGGTGACGCATGGCGCGACATTCTTCCACGGCTGGGAGCCGACGTTACTCTACACGATGGCGCACTGACTGTGAGCGCGAAGGCCGGCCATATTCGCGGAATCGACGTGGATCTGGCAGACGTCGGGGAACTCACGCCGACGATTGCTGCGCTCACCGTTTTCGCTGATTCACCTTCGTTTCTACGAGGTATCGGTCATCTGCGAGGTCACGAAACTGACCGTCTAGCCGCTTTGGCAACAGAACTGCGGGCATGTGGTTGCCAGGTCGATGAGGGGACAGATTATCTGGCGATCACTCCCCCCACCACTCCAACGCCCGCGCTCCACCACGCCTATGCCGACCACCGAATGGCCACCTTCGCGGCAATCCTAGGATTGGGAATTCCGGGCACAACGCTGGACGATATTGCGTGCACATCAAAGACATTGCCCGATTTCCCTTTCATGTGGGCATCGCTTGTCACTTCAAGCAAGGAGGCTTCCATTGAGGCGTGACACTGGAACCGACGATCCGCGCGTCAAAGTTCGCGCAGGAAAGTCAAAGCGTCCACGAACAAAAATTCGCCCAGATTGGTCTACTTCACCGCTCGGGCACGTCATTGCTATTGATCGTGGGCGATACCGCGTCAGGATGGAGGACGCGACAACTCTGAATGCTGTTCGCGCCAAAGAGCTGAAGCGCGGGTCGGTGATCATGGGTGACCGCGTGCGCGTAACCGGGGACGTTTCGGGACGCGTCGATACGCTGGCTCGAATTGTCGCCGTCGAAGAACGTACTTCCATCCTTCGTCGATCATTGGAAGATGCACCCGACCAACGCGGAGAAAAGGCGATTGTCGCGAACGCGGACACTATGTGTATCGTCGTCGCGCTGGCCGATCCGCCACCTCGAACCGGCATGATTGACCGATGTTTGGTGGCCGCATATGAAGCCGGAATGACCCCCATCCTCTGCCTCACGAAGTCCGATCTTGGCGTCCCAAGCGAGCTTCTTGCGACCTATACTCCATTTGGCTTCCGCATTATTGTTACGCAGGCGCTTGAGGGTGGTAAGGCCACTCCCACTGAGGGACTCGGGGCATTAAAGGGCGAGCTTGCGGGTCATTTCTCCGTGCTTGTCGGGCATTCGGGTGTCGGAAAGTCAACGCTGATCAATGCGCTGGTTCCTGATGCTCACCGCAGTGTCGGGCACGTCAATGAAGTGACGGGACGGGGACGCCATACGTCCACTTCCTCCGAAGCATTCGAACTGCCCGAGGGCGGATGGATTATGGACACGCCCGGCGTCCGTTCTTTCGGCCTGGGGCACGTAGACGAAGAAGACGTTCTGGGAGTATTCCCGGAAGTTGCAGAAGCAACCTCGTGGTGCCTCCCCCTCTGTTCCCATGCGGAGGGCGAACCGAGTTGCGCAATCGACGCTTGGGTGCGTGGCGAGGCCCCGTTTGAGGCTGTCTGTCATGAAGACTCTGCGCGTCGCAACGCTATGGCACTGTCAGCGCGTCGCCTGCTTGATGCCGTTAACGTGGCAAAGCAAGCGTCACGCGATGCGCGCTAGAGTGAAGACATGCCTGACTCTCGTTACGCTGATGATCTGAAAATAGCATTAGATCTTGCTGATCACGCTGATGAAATCACAATGGCGCGCTTTCAAGCATCTGATCTTGTTGTTGAGTCAAAGCCTGATCTCACGCCCGTGTCAGACGCGGATCGTGGTGTCGAAGACATGATCCGCACTGCGTTAGCGACTCGCCGCCCAGATGATGCGATCTACGGAGAAGAACGCGGTTCGTCTGGGGCGGGGACGCGACGTTGGATCATTGACCCGATCGATGGCACGAAGAACTTTGTGCGCAATGTCCCCGTGTGGGCGACATTGATTGCACTGGTTGATGGTTCCGATGTTGTTGTCGGTGTTGTGTCGGCGCCTGCGTTGGGACGACGCTGGTGGGCATCCCAAGGTGGCGGAGCATGGGAACAGTTTGGCTCGAATGCCCCTCATACTCTGCACGTTTCCACAATCAATGCCCTGTCGGAGGCGTCGCTATCGTATTCGTCGCTGACGGGTTGGCAGCAAGTTGGGCGGATCGACGAGTTCATTGATTTGCAGGCTCGCGTTTGGCGCACGCGCGCCTACGGTGATTTCTTCAGCTACATGTTGGTCGCCACCGGCGCTGTTGACGTCGCTTGTGAACCTGAGCTTGAGCTTTATGACATGGCCGCGCTGGTGCCAATTGTGACTGAAGCAGGTGGGCGCTTTACGTCTTTGTCCGGAGTAGCAGGCCCCTGGGGAGCGAATGCACTCGCATCAAACGGCTTGCTTCACGACCAGATTCTTGATCATTTCCACTGGCCAAAGGACTAATCCGTCGAGAGTGCAATTCGGTTTGTACACGGTATGCCTCACACTAGAAGCATGCAGATTCTTCACACATCGGATTGGCACGTTGGGCGCACGCTTCACGGCGAGTCCCTATCTGACTCCATTGATGCCTTCTTTAGCTGGTTAAAGGAACTGGTTATCCAGCGCAAAGTCGATGTTGTTCTGATTAGTGGCGATGTTTTTGACCGTAGCGTTCCACCGGTTCATGCAGTACGCCAGTTGTCCCGCTACTTGACCGATTTGGCTGGTCATACGCGCATTATTCTGACGTCCGGGAATCACGATGGCCCCATTCGTTTGGGAATGTTCTCTGCTCTTCTCAGTGATTCACTTGTCATAGAGACTGAACCGGAACGAATCGGCACTGCGATTGAGTGCGGCACTTTCGACGACGGTGCGTTGATCTATCCCGTGCCTTATCTTGAACCTGACCTTGTTCGTCAGATCCTGTCCGATCAAGAGATCGATGAAGAAACCTCACTGCCTGTTCCCCTGGCGCGCTCACACGAAGCCGTAATGGGGGCAGCGTTGCGTCGAATCCATAACGACCTGCGTAAACGCCGCGCTCAGGGTGATGTGCGTCCGGCGATTGCGATGCCTCATGCGTTTATCACCGGCGGTAGCGCATCGGATTCAGAGCGCAATATCGAAGTCGGTGGCGTTGCCCATGTGCCGGCGGGAATCTTTGACACGCTTGGCGGGAAAAACGCGCCGGTGGCACACCTTGCATACGTCGCAGCTGGGCACCTGCACCGTCCTCAACAGATTTCAGGAACCGTTGTTCCCGTGTTCTATTCGGGTTCACCAGTCGCATATTCTTTCTCGGAATATCGGGTAACCAAGCGCGTGTACTTGCTGGACACCGATGCAGTGGACGAAGCGGGATACCTTCACCCGCAACCGATTGCTATTCCTGTTCATCGTTCGATTGCTGTTCTACGCGGAACGATGGACCAGCTGATCACTGACCCTGACCCGAATGATCAAGCATCCTATTGCTCCATCACGGTGACCGATGATCTTCGACCCGATCGTATGATCCCACGGTTGAAAACGATCTATCCGTACGCGTTGATCATCCAGCACGAGTCATCGCTTACTCCGCCGTCTCACACGGGAGTATCTGCGGTTTCGTCTCGTAGCGATACTGAAATCTCTCTCGAGTTTTTTGAGCTCTTAGGCGGAGCAAAACTCACCGACACCGAGAGAGGCATCATTCAAGACACGTGGGAACAAGTAAGGAAGCAGGCCTGATATGAAGCTGATTCGTATCGAGTTCGCAGGAATCGGCCCTTTCTCTGGAAAGGAAACGATCGATTTCACCCGATTCGACGACTCCGGTTTGTTCCTGCTTGAAGGACCCACCGGGGCTGGAAAATCAACAATTCTTGATGCGATTACATTTGCATTGTACGGAATTGTTGCGCGCGGAAGCGACTCAACGAAGGATCGCTTGCGTTCTGACCATGTTCCGGCCAAAGCGAAGTCCTATGTCGAACTAGTCTTTGAAGTCTCCGAAGGTTTCTTCAAGGTCTACCGAGAACCCACATATATCCCCGAGGGCAATAAGACTGCGCGTAACGGGCAGTTGACGTTGATTCAGGTACACCCCGTCGAATCAGCCGATGGTCATTTTACCTACGTTGATGGGGATCCCATCGGCCGTAACGCCGCCGAGATGAATCAGTGGATCACGCAAGCGGTTGGTCTGACAAAAGACCAGTTCGTTCAAACCGTCGTTCTTCCTCAAGGAAAGTTCGCTGATTTCTTGATGGCAAAGTCAGAGCAACGTGAAGCGCTTCTGAAAGATATTTTCAACACTCATCTTTTTACGACCTTCCAAAAGAAGCTTGCTGAAGTATCAAAACAACATTCAGATGACGTAGTAGAGGCAGAACGCGAGGTCACCCGTCGTTTCAGCGATCTAGAGAGCCTGTACGGACACCTTCAGGACTTCATTCGCCCCGCAGATGCTGATTCTTCCCACGATTCTCCTTTCTTAGCTTCACAGGATTCCCCCTCATCATTTGCGGATGTCGATCCTCTTGACCCCGATTCACAGCAGGCATCGACGCTGGCGATCACTCTCGCCCAGAGTGCTCATCGCGTATGCGATGAAGAAGAAGCCAAGCTCCCCGGGTTGATCGATATAGCCGAAGCATGTCACCGCGAGCTCGAAGCTACCCGCGCCTTGAACTCCTTGGTTGAAGAACGCATGGAACTCCAATCTCACTTGGAGATGCTGATGGAGCACGCTTTGATCATTGATCAGTACAAGAAGCGTCATTCCGATGCTCTTATTGCTTCCTCGCTCTCTGGGCCGGTTCGTCAATTCACCGACGCTCGCGACTATATGTCAGTCAAAAATACCGAGCTTCTCACTGCGCATCGTCAGCTTCGCTCACGGTTCACGACCCTTTCGCATATTGAGGAAGATTCTCTTTCCTCTCACATGGTTGACGAGCTTTTAGAAGAACTCAGCACCATTGTGGAAGCTCTCAGTGCCAAGAAAGCAACTCTTGAGAACCTCACGTCACTCGAGCAAGAACTCAGTAATGAACGCGAAGAACAAGAGGCATTAACAGCCTCACTTGCTGTACTCACCCAGAAACGCACCCAGCTTGAAGACCAGCTTTCCCAGCTTCCCAAAATGCGTGAAAGCGCCCTTCAGGGACGCGAAAACATGTTGAAAGACTTGGAGCTCTTCGCAACAGGCGAACGCGACATGGCGCTCTTACAACCGCGTTACCAGGCTGCATGTGAAGTCGCTGAGCATATCGAAATCCTCAAGATCAGGGCTAAGAACATTCAAAGTGCTCGTCGCCGGGCGCAAGAAGCTAACATCGCTTCCCTCCAAGCACATATGCGGTGGATGGATCACGCCAGTGGCAGTCTTGCCACCCAGCTTGAAGACGGCAAGCCCTGCCCTGTTTGTGGTTCGGTGGAGCATCCAGCTCCGGCACGTATCGACCAGACGGACGCTGTCACCCTCGAAGACCTTGATGCTGTCGATCAGGCGCGTTCGAAAGCAGAGCAGGAATTGAACGAAGCACATATGCTTCACGCTCAGACCAACCAAGCCATAGCGAGCGGAAACACAATTGCACGTGCGGATAAAGCTTCGTTGGAACTCGAAATCAAGAATGCTCAAGAAAGAATCGACAAGCATTCAGCGTTGTCTCAAACGATCAAGGAACTTGATCAGGCTCTGGCCGAACTTGAGCAGAACATTAGCCGTGTGAAAGACGAGCTCGCTGAAACCAAGGTTGAAATTGGCAAGGCGCAGTCACAACACTCTTCGCTTGCCCAATCAATCGATACGAAGCAGGCTCGGTGTGAAGAAGGCCGTGGAACCTTTGAATCAATCGAAGCGCATCTGGCGAATGTCAGCGATTCTTTGACTGAAGCTCGCACGCATCACAAGCACCTCCAAGAGTGGAATCAAAGCTATGCGCGCCTTGAAACTACAACGAATGCGCTGACGCAGGCTCTCACTGATTCGCCGTGCGCTTCCATCGAGGAAGCCCTCGCTTTCGTTGATTCACATTTCATCGCTGGCGAAGAGCTCCGTGCATTAAAGGACCAGATTGACTCCCATCAGAGTGATCTTCAGATAACGCGAAACCAACTCCTGGACAAACGTCTTGCCAATGTTGCTGATCGAAGTGTGCAGTCTACGGCGGCCTTGGAAGAAGCGGATACCAATGCGACGGCTGCGCGCGATGCCATGCAACACCGCTGTGGTCAGCTCAGTGCTCTTGTGGGACAGATTGACGATGCTCACACGCACTTTAAGACCGCCGTGGCAGAGCTCGACCATGTCCGAGCAGAAGTTGCTCCGTACCAGCGTCTTGTGAATATCGTCAACGGTGGATCTCTCAATCTCAGTTCGACTCCCCTATCATCATGGGTGCTAGTGTCGCGTCTCAATGAGGTTTTGGATGCGACGAATCCTCGTCTCAGCGCATTCTCCGGTGGTCGCTACCAACTGATCTGCAGACCAGAAGATGGCACTCGTTCAAAGAAGTCTGGGTTGGGGTTGGCAATTCACGATCTGGAAACAGACCGCATTCGCAAGACCCAAACGTTGTCCGGTGGCGAAACGTTCTATACCTCTCTCGCACTGGCGTTGGGATTGGTTGACATTGTCACTGCTGAATCGGGGGGCACGGAAATCAAATCGATGTTCATCGATGAAGGATTCGGCTCATTGGACTCCGATACGCGTGATGTCGTCATGCACCACCTGCATGCGTTGCGCCAGAGTGGTCGAACCGTTGGTGTCATCAGCCACGTCGAAGAGATGTCAAAGCAGATCAGCGATCAGATCCATGTTCGCCCCAAAGCAAATGGGGGTTCAAGCTTGTCGATCGACTTCTGATTCCAGGCGACACATTATCCCCTTCCGTTTCAATAGACGGTTTGTCAGGGAGGAAGGGAAAGGCCTTGCTTCATCGTGTGTGGGGCTAGCGTTGATCACGCTAGCCCCACACACGATGCATCAGGGATCAGTAAATACAGATTCCTACTTCAGAATCTCGCGCAGCGCATCTCGTTCCGACACATCAAACCACTGCAGAGGAAACTCCCAGAGATCACTAATCGCGTGGTCTGCCTGGTCTTGATTATCGGCTTCTATCACGCGCCGAACCTGCTCCGATGTTTCACCATCATCGGCAAGAATCGCAACGACATCGTTCCAATCACACCGAACATTGTTGACTTCAAGCACTCCGGTTCCAGAAGGCACTGCGTCCGTTTGAATGTCAGTTGCAAGCACAATACGCGCATATGCATGCGTTGGGGCATCGCGCAGAAGAATCAGCGAAGCCAACGCAGCCTCGACCTGCGCATCATCTTCAAGCACTTCAACGTCCTCACGCCCCATGTCTGGGGAAGGAACGGCTACGAAGGCCTGTCGCAAAGAAATCTGTTCTTCGCCAAGATCAGACGATAGAGCGGGGAAATATACGCGCATAGCTTCAGTGTTCCACACTTACCCTTGTGTCTTGCTTGTCATTGAGCGCGTTGAAGCAAATAGCTTCCTCTCTTCGCAACACATGCGAGCACTATAACCCTGATGAGGCGATGATGCGCCGCTTCAAACTCATCATTTTTCTTTGAAAAAACACCATTTTTTAGCTCTTCTAGGGCTTTTGTCGTTACGAAGAACAGTTGAAAAGCATTCAGGGGTAAAAAGTTATCCACAGGACTTGAAATCTATTGACAGCATCCACCCACAGACCGCACACTCATAACTCATAAACAACCTTTACACAAAAACCTATATCGGCGCGTCGCAATATCGCACCTCATTCGATGGCACTTTTTAACGCGCGCACCACATCCCCAGCGCAAGGAAGGGAGTAGCAAATACAGCGGTACACAATCAGCCCTTCATGTCTACATGACGGACGATGAACACAGTCAAACACACCGAGAATCTCAAGATAAGAGGAGCTATACCAATGGCAACGATGCCAGCCTCCTTCCCGTACATGCCCGAACGTCGCATGTTTCGCTGGGACCTCACAATCGACGTTCCTCCGAAGCAACAAGCTGACACTCGGACATGGCTCGAATCGCGGGCTACTCCCTACGGGCACTATCCAGACACACTTCCTGACGTGGGACCGTGGGCTGCAGGTTTTGCCCGCGCAGCCATCGAGGCAGTCCTTGATCTCAGGGACAAACGTCAGCTGGAGCGCTGGATGCTTCCGCAACTTTTCAACGCTTTCAAACACCTGAGTTTCCGGGAAGAAGGCGACGAAGAAACCCGAACAGGGTGTATCCCCGTCACGTGGCGAGCAAGCGAGCCCAGCCCCGGAAAAGTTGAAGCGTCCGTCGTTATTCGCGGTGCTGCACGATGCTATGCGGTGGCACTGCGCCTACAAGAGTTCAAAGGTCGCTGGATGACGACCGCTCTTGAAATCGCTTAGAAGTTCACAGCGATTGAAGTAAACGAACTTCTCCCCAGAAAACATCAATGACGATGTTCTTCTGGGGAGCAGTTTTCGTTTTTTATCGTCGCCTTCTTAGATAATCACCAAGGCGAGAGCCAGCGCTTATTTTCGATGACGCGCTTTCTTTGCCGACGCGCGACGCTGAGCACGATTCGACGACGCGCCAGACGAGGTTGCCCTGCCCTGCGTTGCCGTCCCATCGGACGATGAGTAGCTGAGCTTCGCCAGGTTGAGGCGCTGAGCTTCGCCGATGACAACCTGCGCCTTAGCAGCGGCAACGGGGCTGGCCGGAGCAGGCGCATCAGCAGACTCGGCCTGGGCGGCCGGTTCTTCTGCCGATTCCTTCGCAGATTCATCATCTTTAAAGAGGCCTTGTTCCTTTGCCTGTTCAAAAGCACGCTCGAACTGGTGGGAAACAGAGAAGACCTGCTGGACCGATTCTTCCTTGATGCGCTCCATCATGGATTGGAACATCTGAGCGCCCTCGTCTTTGTATTCGACGAGCGGGTCGCGCTGACCCATGGCACGCAGGCCAATACCTTCCTTGAGGTAGTCCATTTCGTAGAGGTGCTCACGCCAGAGACGGTCAACGGTCGCGACAACAACACGACGTTCAAGGTCACGCATCGGTTCTTCACCAAGCTGACCGCGAGCAAGCGGATTGGCCTTCAGAGCTTCTTCCGCATCCTCGTAGACAGCGGTAATGTCACCGTAGATTTCTTCGACCAAGTCTTCACGAACCAGCGAACCTGCCCCACCGTGTTCTTCTTCGACTTCCTGATAGGTCACTGACGGTGGGTAGTAGCCACGCAACGTATCCCAGAGAACGTCAAGGTCCCATTCGGCGGGGCTGATACCACCGGTCTTTTCATCGATAATTCCAGTGACCAGTGAACGCATGAAGTTCTTCATCTGGGGCTCGAGGTCTTCGCCTTCGAGGACACGACGGCGCTCATCGTAGATCAGTTCACGCTGATTGGTCATCACGTCGTCGTACTTCAGAACGTTCTTTCGAATTTCGAAGTTGCGCGCTTCAACCTGGTGCTGCGCCGATGCGATCGAACGTGAAACAAGCTTGTTTTCCAGCGGCAGGTCTTCGGGGTATGCGCCCGAGGCCATGATGCGTTGCGCCATACCCGAGTTGAACAGGCGCATCAGGTCGTCTTCCATGGACAGGTAGAAGCGCGATTCGCCGGGGTCACCCTGACGTCCGGAACGACCGCGCAGCTGATTGTCGATGCGACGTGATTCGTGGCGTTCTGAACCCAAAACGTACAGGCCACCAAGCTCACGGACCTCTTCGCGTTCTGCCTGGACGGCCGCATCTGCTTCTTCAAGGGCGATCGGCCACGCCGCACGGTATTCGTCAGCATTTTCCTTCGGGTCAAGTCCCTTGGCCGCGAGGTTTGCCTGAGCGATGAACTCGGAGTTACCACCGAGCATAATGTCGGTGCCTCGACCAGCCATGTTGGTTGCCACCGTGACTGCACCCTTGCGACCGGCCATTGCGACAACGGCAGCTTCGCGCGCGTGCTGCTTTGCGTTCAGGACCTGGTGCGGAATGTGTCGTTGCTTGAGCAACTGGGACAGCAGTTCGGACTTTTCAACCGAAGCGGTACCCACCAAAACCGGCTGTCCCTTTTCGTGGCGCTCAGCGATATCTTCAATGATTGCCTTGAGCTTGCCGGCTTCAGATGGGAAAACGAAGTCCGGCTGATCCTTGCGGATCATCGGCTTGTTTGTCGGGATCGGGATAACGCCGATCTTATAGGTGGAGGCGAATTCCGCTGCTTCGGTTTCTGCCGTACCGGTCATACCAGCGCGGGAGCCCTCCGGGTAGAGGCGGAAGTAGTTCTGCAAGGTGATCGTTGCCAGGGTCTGGTTTTCAGCCTGGATTTCGACGCCTTCCTTGGCTTCGATCGCCTGGTGCATACCGTCGTTGTAGCGACGCCCCGGAAGGACACGGCCGGTGTGCTCGTCGACGATCAGAACTTCACCGTCGGTGACAATGTAGTCCTTGTCTTTGTGGAAGAGTTCCTTGGCGCGGATCGAGTTGTTCAGGAAGCCGATCAGTGGAGTATTTGCTGCCTCGTACAGGTTTTCGACGCCGAGCTGGTCTTCGACGTGGTCAATACCTGCTTCGAGAACACCAATGGTCTTCTTCTTTTCATCAACTTCGTAGTCAACGTCGCGCTCAAGCATGCGTGCAATGCGAGCGAATTCCATGTACCAGTGGTTGACGTCGCCCGAGGCCGGACCCGAAATGATGAGTGGCGTACGGGCCTCATCAATGAGGATCGAGTCAACTTCGTCGACGATGACGTAGTTGTGGCCACGTTGAACCATGTCATCGAGGGTGGATGCCATGTTGTCGCGCAGGTAATCGAAGCCAAACTCGTTGTTGGTTCCGTAGGTGATGTCAGCTTCGTACTGCCTACGGCGTTCTGCAGGCTTCTGTCCGACCAGTACACAGCCGGTGGTCAGGCCGAGGAAATTGTAGACTCGAGCCATGATGTCCGACTGGTATTTTGCCAGGTAGTCGTTGACCGTAACGACGTGGACGCCCTTGCCGGTGAGTGCACGCAAGTATGCGGGCATCGTGGCGACGAGGGTCTTGCCTTCACCGGTCTTCATTTCGGCAATGTTGCCCTTGTGCAGTGCGATGCCCCCCATGACCTGGACGTGGAAGGGACGCATACGCAGGATGCGCCAGGATGCTTCGCGGACTGTTGCGAAAGCTTCAACGAGGAGGTCGTCGAGGGTTTCGCCCTCTTCAAGACGAGCCTTGAATTCGGCGGTTTTTGCCTGGAGTTCTTCGTCCGTGAGCGCTTCGAAGTCTTCTTGCAACGCATCAACCTGAGTGGCAAGCTGATCAAACTTCTTGAGCGTACGGCCTTCGCCGGCTCGCAGAATCTTGTCAATGAGGGACACAGATACTCCTGACGTTCATTTCGGACCGTCGTCCGATTGTGCGTGCGCACCGAACCAGTCTACGTAAAGATAGGCGCACACTCGAATTATGAGCGTCGAAAGTTAGTATTTTCCGCTCACATTTATCCCAGTGCGCTCCACGCTCGCCCAGGGTACGAGGCCGGGATCATCACCTAGTCGCGATCCTGTCAGTGCCCGGTGGCAGATAAACAAAAACACCCACGCCACAAAGCATGAGTGCAAATGGTACCCCCAGCCGGATTTGAACCGGCGTTAACGCCGTGAGAGGGCGTCGTCCTAGGCCGCTAGACGATGGGGGCGCTGAAATTCTCATGGTGAAAACTTCAAGTTAAACCGAGCAAATCGGTTTGGTACCCCCAGCCGGATTTGAACCGGCGTTAACGCCGTGAGAGGGCGTCGTCCTAGGCCGCTAGACGATGGGGGCCTATCGGAAAACATACGTTCCGATGGCTGGGGTACCAGGACTCGAACCTAGAATGGCTGAACCAGAATCAGCTGTGTTGCCAATTACACCATACCCCATTGGCAATCGCAGTCACCGCTGAGGTTTCTTGCGACGAAAAGAAAGATTAGTCGAGTGTGGCACTAATGCCAAATCGAGCGGGCATGTTTCGACTCACATTCTCCTGCCCCTCCCCGTTCATCAGGGAGATGGCGCATTGAAACAACGTCTTTCACGTTCAGCGATCCGCGATGCACCTCGCACATTCACGATGAAAACAAAGCGGAGAATCAGAGCGGAAGATGCCGAAAGCCACACTTGGCCTCCCCCAAACGCTTTCGTGCCAATCGGTTGCTACCGGCTGGCACGAAAGCGTTGAGGAAATCAGGCGAGCGTCGCGATGAAGCGATCAAGGCGAGCAAGGGTTTCTTCCTTGCCCAGGATTGCCATCGAGTCAACAACGGGCAGCGACACGTTCGAGCCGGTCATCGCCACGAAGAGCGGGCCGAATGCGAAGCGTGGCTTCACCCCCATCTCTTCGACCAGCTTGGCATCGAGCGCGGGCTTGATTGCCTGAGCACTGAAGTCATCGAGTCCGGCAAGAACCTCACGTGCGGCGGCGAGCACGCCCGGAGCGGAATCCTTGAGCTTGGAAACAGCCTTTTCGTTGTACTCGAGGGCGCTTGCGCCGACGAACAGGAAACGCATCAGTGGACCAGCCTCACCGAGCGTCTGAATGCGGGTCTGCGCCAGCGGAGCAGCAGCGTCGAGGGTTGCCTTCTCGGTATCGGTGAGCTCGGAGTAGATTGCGGCGCTCATGTAGCCTTCGCGTGCCAGGAACGGCACTAGGCGACGGGTGAAATCACAGGTGTCGAGGCGACGAATGTGCTCGGCGTTGGTGGCGACGGCCTTCTTCTGATCGAAGCGCGCCGGGTTCGGATTCACCTGAGCAATATCGAACGCTTCAATCATTTCGTCCATCGTGAAGATGTCACGGTCGGGTGCGATCGACCAGCCGAGGAGGGCGAGGTAGTTGTTCAGGCCCTCGGGAATCATGCCGGCTTCCTTGTGGAGTAGCAGGTTCGATTCGGGGTCGCGCTTGGAGAGCTTCTTGTTGCCCTCACCCATGACGTAGGGCAGGTGACCGAAGCGAGGCATGAACTTGGCGATGCCGAGTTCTTCGAGTGCGCGATAGAGAACGATCTGGCGCGGGGTGGAGGACAGCAGGTCTTCGCCACGCAGAACGTGCGTGATCTCCATCAGTGCATCGTCGACCGGGTTCACCAGCGTGTAGAGCGGGTGGCCATTGGCACGAACGATGACGTAGTCCGGAACCGAGCCTGCTTTGAAGGTGATTTCACCGCGGATAAGGTCGTTGAACGTGATGTCTTCGTCGGGCATGCGCATGCGCAGAACCGGCTTGCGGCCTTCAGCCTTGAATGCAGCGACCTGTTCTTCGGTGAGGTCACGGTCGAAGCCGTCGTAGCCAAGCTTCGGGTCTTCGCCCTTTGCGCGGTGGCGTTCTTCGATTTCTTCGGGGGTGGAGTAGGACTCGTAGGCGAAACCATTTTCGAGGAGCTTTGCTGCGACATCAGCGTAGATGTCCATGCGCTCGGACTGGCGGTACGGGCCGTGAGGGCCACCCTTGTTGACCCCTTCGTCCCAGTCAAGGCCAAGCCATGCCAGGGAGTCGAGGATCTGGTCGAACGATTCCTGGGAATCGCGAGCAGCGTCGGTGTCTTCGATACGGAAGACGAAGGTACCGCCGGTGTGGCGCGCGTATGCCCAGTTGAACAGGCAGGTTCGGACCATTCCTACGTGGGGTGTACCGGTCGGTGAGGGGCAGAATCGAACGCGCACGTCGGCGCCGGAAGCAGTCGTTTCACTCATGATGCTTTTATCTTACTCGCCCCGGCGGGCAGTATTTTTCGTCGGGGCTAGGCTTGTTCCCAATACGTCATTTTCTCGGCAGGCATCAGAGGGTATCGATGACTGCTTCGGCGACCCGATAAAGGAGCAATCGTGCCAATTCGTACTTTTACTGATGCTGAGCTTCATCGCGTGGGCTCGTTGAAATGGACGGGGATGACCCGTAAGGATGGCTCCCCCACGATCGGCGCGTGGGTTGCCGAGATGGATTTCGGTACTGCTCCCAGCGTCGCGAAGGCGATGACGGATTGCATCAATGATGGACTATTGGGCTACCAGCCGTCGTGGTTGGCACCGAAGCTTGCTGAAGCAACCGCCTCTTTCCAAAAGCGTCGTTTCGGCTGGGATCTGCGCCCGGACCAGGTTCGTCTCGTGACGTCCGTTCTCCCCGCATTGGAACTGACGATGACCAAGTTGATGCGCCCGGGTACGCCGGTGATCGTTCCGACGCCGGCTTATATGCCTTTCCTTTCAATGCCCACCGAGGCTGGCCACCCCGTTATCGAGGTTCCCTCCCTTCACGGCGATACTGCCGGTGACAAGGGGTGGGCGCTCGATCTGGAGGGCATCAAAACAGGTCTTGAGGCTGGAGCGGGCCTCGTGATTCTCTGCAACCCGTGGAATCCGACCGGCCGTGTTTTTGACGAAGCTGAACTTCGTGCGCTCGGCGAGCTGGTCAGCCAGTATGACGCCCTCGTGTTCAGCGACGAGATCCATTCTCCCCTGGTCCTCGACGAGGTTCCTTTCCTCTCCTACGCTCGT
Organism: Actinotignum sp. usb-actsch-rep-73; assembly: GCF_059082735.1. NCBI lineage: Bacteria > Bacillati > Actinomycetota > Actinomycetes > Actinomycetales > Actinomycetaceae > Actinotignum > Actinotignum sp. usb-actsch-rep-73. The sequence continues at coordinate 26,119 of NZ_JBHNPV010000072.1, forward strand.
CTTGATCCGCGTTTTGCCGCGCACACGGTGACGGCGACCGCTGCGTCGAAGGGGTGGAATATCGCGGGGCTTCCGTCTGCTCAAGTGATTCTTCCCGACGAGGCGCTTCGTGAGCGCTGGGATGAGCAGGGTCAAAAACTGCATTTCCACGCTTCGACGATCGGCACTGTTGGCACGATCGAAGCCTACGAGAATGGTGTCGAGTGGCTCGACGAAGTCCGCGACTATATTCGCTTGAACGTCGATGCACTCGAGGCTGCGATCGCACACTCCCCCATTGATTTCGTTCGCCCGCAGGGCACGTACTTGTCGTGGTGGGGATTCGCGGGCTTGGGCCTGAATCCTTCACCTGCGATCGCTCTGCGCGAGCAAGCCGGAATCGCAGTCAATGACGGTAAGACTCTGGGCGCCGACTACGCCGATTGGGCGCGCTTCAACCTGGCATGCTCGCACGAAACAATTGCGGAGATGATCGACCGCGTTCTCGCCTTGGTCGCGGGTGCACGTCTGGGCTGATTTTTAACCGGCTGGCTTTCTGGCGATTGACAGGGCCAAGCACCTAAAAACAGACCTGTGGGGAGCAGTTCATTGAACTGCTCCCCACAGGTCTAACAGGCAAAAGGGGCGCTACTATTCGGGGTCTCGAACCGTGTTGCGAAGGGTGCCGATGCCTTCGATGGTGACCTCAACGGTTTGACCGGGTTTCATTTCGCTGACCCCCTTGGGGGTTCCGGTGATGATGACATCGCCGGGCAATAGCGTGAAGATCGACGACACGTAGGAGAGAAGTTCCGCAACAGTGTGGATCATGTTGGCGGTCGTATCGTCTTGGCGAACTTCGCCATCGACCGTGGTCGTGATCCGCAGGTTGTTGATATCCAAGTTCGGGTCAACGGTGATCCAGGGCCCCAGCGGGCAGGACGTGTCGAAGCCCTTTGCGCGAGTCCACTGCGAGTCGGCTCGCTGAATATCACGAGCGGTCACGTCGTTTGCAATGGTGTATCCAAGGATGACCTTGTCGACGTCCTCAACCGGAACATCCTTTGCCAGGGACTTAATAATGACTGCGAGCTCGCCTTCATGATGCAGTTCATCGCACCAGGACGGGCGAATGATCGGATCATCGGGGCCGATGACAGAGGTGTTCGGCTTCAAGAAGACGACCGGCATATCCAGGGCTTCGCCTCCCATTTCGCGCGCATGATCGGCGTAGTTCTTACCGATCGCAACGACCTTGGAACGCGGAATGACCGGAGAAAGCAAGCGAACTTCATCAAGCTCAACGATTCGCCCATCGGGCTCAACCGGATTGAACAGCGGGTCGCCCTTCAGGACAACGATTCGGGTTGAGCCATCTTCAAGGGCTCCATAACGTGGTGAGTCACCGTCAGAAAAACGCACGATCTTCATAGTCAAAGCCTAAACCGCGAGCGCCTTTTTGTCGGAACAGGGCGCACACGCTGGCAATGTTCAGGGCACCGTGTGGCCAGCAGAATATGCCACCGCGGAGGCAGGTTGTCCCCGAGGGCAAGTTTTGCGTGGCGCGTTGGCCCCGCCGACGTAGTCGGTGGAATCCACACAACACGCAATTGTCTGAACGTGAGGGGATTGCCTACAAAGCGGTGGCGATCTCGTCGATCTGAAGGTGAACAGTGTGGTAAAACGCCGGTGCCTCGGGCATGAGCCCGGAGCACCGGCGTTGAGTCAGGATGGCTTTCTGATGGGCTTCGTCAATACGAAGCCGTTTCAGCACACAACTTCGAAGGCGGACGGGAAGTCCAATCGCGCGGCATCAGGAGACTTTTTCCTCGGCCCAGGTGTCGGTCGGCAGATCGCCGGGAAGTAGCGGATTGTCCGTGCCGACGAAAACGGGGATCTCGACGCCGGCCTTGCGCTGAGCTTCGTAGTCGCGCAGGGCACCCAGGCCCCACTTCGAGAGCCAGAGCAGGGCGATCAGGTTGGTGACGGTCATGACGGCCATCGCAATATCGACGGCGTTCCAGACCAGGTCCAGCGAGACCAGCGCACCGAGGACAACGGACCCGACGGAGATAACGCGAACAGTCCAGGTTGCCCACTTCTTGCCGGTCACGAACGTCATGTTCGTTTCGGAGTAGACGTAGGCGGCGATGATCGACGAGTACGCGAGGACGAAGATGAGGACGGCCATCGGCATGATGGTCCATTGACCGAGCTCGTTCGCGACGGCCACGGAGGTCAGGTTTGCGGGACTGATACCCTCGGCTCCCCAGACATCCGGGCCTGCGATCAGGATGACGAACGCGGTGGCGGTACACACGATGACCGTATCGATGAAAACGCCGAGGGACTGAATGAGCCCCTGGGACACGGGGTGCGCAACAGTCGCGGTTGCAGCGGCGTTCGGGGCAGTGCCCTGGCCGGCTTCGTTCGAGAAGAGGCCTCGCTTCGTGCCGTTGATCAGGGCGGCGAGAATGCCACCACCGAGGCCACCAACGAGTGGCTGGGGCGCGAATGCGGAGGAGAAGATCTGGCCGAGGACGGCTCCGAACTGGCCGATGTTCATGATGACGATGATCGCGACCATGATGACGTAGATCGTGGCCATGATCGGGGCCATCCATTCGGTCACGCGGGCGACGGTGCGGATACCGCCGAAGATGACCATGGAGGAGAAGACGAACAGCAGGGCACCGATGATGATCTGTGCCCGGGTGAGTGAAGCGATGACGGGCTCAGAGCCGGCGTCACCAAGTGCAGAGAGCAGGGTTCCTGCGATGGCGTTCGACTGGACGGAGGTGATGACGAATGCGCAGGTGACAACGGTGATGACAGCGAAGACTGAGGCAAGTACCTTGTTCTTCATACCGAGCGAAATGTAGTACGCGGGACCGCCACGGAATGTGCCGTCAGCAACGCGGACTTTGAAGACCTGCGCGAGCGTTGCCTCGAAGAATGCGGTCGCCATCCCGACGAGGGCGACGATCCACATCCAGAAAATTGCGCCCGGACCACCCATCAGCAAAGCTGCTGCCACGCCGAACACGTTGCCGACGCCGACGCGGGCGGCGAGCGAAATCGTGAACGCCTGGAAGGACGAGATGCCGCCCTTCGCGCCTTGACGCGAGCCGGTGACAGCGCGAATCATCGACGGGAAATGCCTCAGTTGCACACCACGAGAAGCGATGGTCAGGAAAAGGCCGGTGCCAACGAGAACCCAGACTGTCACGTGTAACGTGAGCCAGTCTGCGACCGCCAGAATCTGATTTGCAAGGTCTTCCACGTCGCACTCCTTTCTTGTCCACCACTGTGGTGGGTTACGGCTAACGGGACGCGCTAAGCATGGCACATGATCTGCTTTCCCCGTTTTTCGATCCACAACGTGACCACTTGGGTGCACTTCCAGTTGGCGGTCGGGGTACGAGGCTCATCGTTGAACGCGTTTCCTTAAACAGGCAGTTATTCACAGGCTCACATCGCCTGTCCCTTCTATCCAAACATTTAATAACCAGCGTTTGGGGGCAGTCGTCTTTCTGGGACAATGGGACCATGACAGCGAGCTTGAATGAACTTCTGGACCAGTTGGAAGACGATGGCCTGTTGAAGGATCCTGATGCGCTCTACGAAGCGTTTACTTCGTGGGCGGCCTCAACGGGCAGGCCACTGTATCCGCATCAGGAAGAGTCGTTCCTTGAGCTCCTCGACGGGAAGCACATTATTGCTGCAACCCCAACTGGGTCGGGCAAGTCGATGATCGCGTTGGCCGCGCACTTCGTGTCGATGGCGAATGGTGGGCGCTCGTATTACACAGCACCTCTGAAGGCTCTTGTTTCAGAGAAGTTCTTCGATCTGGTCGCACTTTTTGGTGCGCAGAACGTTGGCATGGTGACGGGCGACGTGTCCCTCAATCCTCTGGCGCCGATTATCTGCTGCACGGCTGAAATCTTGGCGAATCAGTCTCTGCGTGAAGGCCCATCCTTGGATGCGGACATGATCGTGATGGATGAGTTCCACTATTACGGGGATCCGCAGCGAGGATCAGCATGGCAGATTCCCCTGCTGGAGCTCACGAAACCTCAGTTTGTCGCGATGTCTGCGACACTTGGTGACACCGCGTTCTTCCGTCGTACGTGGCAGGAACGCACCGGACGCGAGGTCGCGTTGATTGATAATGCGAAGCGCCCGGTTCCTCTTGAATTTGAATATGTTGTCGATCGTTTGGATGACACGGTCGAGCGCCTGTTCAACGAGGGCCGCTGGCCGGTCTACATCGTGCATTTTTCTCAGAAAGATGCCGTTTCAACTGCGCAATCATTTAATAAGCGCACGTTGATCAGCGATGACCAAAAGAAGAAGATCAACGCCGAGCTTGCAACCGTGAGCTTTGCGAAGGGATTCGGTCAGACTCTGCGGTCTCTACTCACCCAGGGAATTGGTGTTCACCATGCCGGTATGCTCCCCCGCTATCGCCGACTGGTTGAACGCCTCACACAGCAGGGCTTGCTCCCCATCGTGTGCGGAACTGACACTCTTGGTGTTGGTATCAACGTGCCCATTCGCACGGTGTTGTTGACGTCATTGGTGAAGTTCGATGGCAACAAGATGCGTCACCTATCAGCACGTGAATTCCATCAAATTGCTGGTCGTGCAGGTCGCGCTGGCTTCGACACCGTCGGCTATGTGCGTGTTCTTGCTCCTGAGCATGAGATTGAGGCTGCCCGCGAGCGCGCGAAGCTCAGTGCGGCCCAGGAAGCGGCTCGCGACGTGCGTGAGTTGAAGCGCGCCCAGAAGAAGCATGCGAAGAAGAGTAAGGGTCCTGGCGACGGAACGATCTCGTGGACAAAGGCGACGTTCACGCGTTTGACGCAAGAGCAGCCCGAACAGTTGCGTTCACAGTTCTCAATGACGCACTCGATGGTCTTGAATGTTCTTGCCGGAGCGGAAGTTGCAGGGCGTGATCCTGGAGCCCATTTGGTGGAGCTGGCCGTGGGCAACGATGACCGTTCCCAGGACTCGAACCCACATCTTCGCCGCTTGGGCGACATCTACTCCTCGTTGTTGCAGGCGGGCGTAGTCGAGCACGTCTCTACCGCTCAAGCGTTGAAGGAACATCGTCCCAGGCTCCGTGCGGCAACTGATTTGCCCGATGATTTTGCATTGAATCAGCCCCTGTCGCCGTTTGCACTTGCTGCGATTGAACTCTTGGATCCTGACTCGCCGTCATATGCGCTTGATGTTCTGTCCGTTGTGGAATCGGTTCTCGATGATCCTCGTCCACTGCTCTTTGCCCAGCGTTCTGTAGCCAAGGGTGAGGCCGTCGCCGCGATGAAGGCCGAGGGCATGGAGTATGACGAACGTATGGAAGCATTGGAATCGGTAACGTGGCCGATGCCGTTGGCTCATCTGTTGGAGTCGGCGTTCGCAACCTATGTGAAGGCGAATCCTTGGATCGGGAATCTTGAGATTTCTCCAAAGTCAGTTGTCCGTGAGATGGTTGAGAACGCGATGACATTCACGGAGCTTGTTTCCCGTTACGACGTGGGACGTTCCGAGGGCGTGCTGTTGCGTTATTTGACGGATGCATATCGTGGCATGAAGCAGATTATTCCCGATGATGCGATGACGGACGAGGTCGAGGCGATCATCGATTGGCTGGCTTGCCTGATTCGTGCGGTTGACTCCTCCTTGTTGGACGAGTGGGAGGCATTGGCTGAAGGCAAGGCCTCGAATTCTGCTACACAGACGGTTGGAAACGAGGTTGCGTTCGGCGCTGACGAGGACGGAACGATCGCGTTTACGACGAACAAGCATGCATTCCGTACGGCAGTGCGTAAGGCGATGTTCCATCGTGTAGAACTGATGAGCCGCGACGCGGTTGAGGCTCTGGCGCGCGAGGACGCCGATTCCGGGTGGGATGAAGAACGTTGGGATCACGTGTTGGAGCGCTACTGGGCAGAGTATGACTGGATCGGGATCGATCAGGAAGCCCGGTCGGCCTCATTGTGCGAATTGAATGAGCACCCTTCCCCCGCAGATCTTGAGGTTGCTGGCGCCGAGGCGGACGGTGACCACACGTATTGGTTGGCGACTCAGACACTGCTTGATCCGAATGGCGATGGCGACTGGCACCTCGTCGCCCTGATCGACCTTGTTGAATCCGATCGCCAAGACGGAGTCGCGCTGACCCTACTGTCCGTAGGCCCGCACTAAGAAGTTCACCGGCAAGCTCAAGAGCCTCGATGCGATTCACCTTGCAACAGCTTCGATCCTGACAAGTCCCAATACTCAGATCACTTTCTGCACGAATGATCTGAAGCTTGCTCGGGCAGCAGAAAAGAGAGAGTTTCCTATCGCAAGCCTGCTTCAGGGTTTTCATCTCTAACGGCTCAGCAGACGCCGGGCCTGTATTCACCTAGTCGATCGCAGTCAGCGGAACACATTCGGCGCCTGACACATCGATAAAGTCCAGCGGGCTCAACTCCACCGAATAGCCGCGCCTACCACCTGACACGATCATCGTGTCATGGTCCAAACAGGACTCATCAACAAATAAACGGTGCGAAGTCGTCTGTCCCAGCGGAGAAATCCCGCCCACCACGTATCCCGTACGACGCTGCGCGACAGCAGGATCCGCCATCTCAGCGTTCTTCGCACCCGCAGCCTTCGCGATCAGCTTCATCGACAGATGATGAAGAACCGGGATAATCCCGACAACGAACTCGCCGGTATTCAGTTTAACCATCAGCGTTTTAAATGCAGTCGCCGGATTAACACCGAGCTTCTCAACCGTTTCACCACCATACGTGCGAGCTTCGGGCGAATGCTCGTATTCGTGCAAGGTGAAGAAAATCCCGGCCTTATTCAATGCTTCAATCGCACGAGTCGGACCTGACGGCGAACTCACATTCGCTTTCTTTTTCCCCACTTGGATGCACCTGCTCAGATGATTACTGCGCGCGGATCAGAAACCACAGTCTTTCCGAACGGGAAGCACGTCACCGGAATCATCTTCAGATTCGCAAGCGCCACCGGAATACCGACGATCGTCACGGCTTGCGCAACAGCTGTTGCTACGTGCCCCATTGCGAGCCAGAGTCCAGCGATCAGGAACCAGACGACGTTCATCAGAGTCGACCCCGCGCCCGCATGTGGCAGAGGCACAACACTACGCCCGAACGGCCAGAGCACGTACTGTGCGATACGGAAGCACGCCAGGCCAGCCGGGATCGTCACAATGAAAACACACGCGATGATGCCGGCCAGCAGGTATCCCAGCCAAAGCCAGATGCCACCGAAGAGTAGCCAAATGATGTTGAGCAGCGTGCGCACGAAGTCTCCTTGAAGTCGTTGGTGAAGCTGCATCAATTATCTCGCATGCGCGGTGGGCGCGCTCTTCGAAAGTCAGTTGTTCAGAGCAAGTCAGGGATTATTCAGGGGGTACGAGGCCGGACTGCCGTACGATTCACCTATGAGCATTCAAGCGGGAATTCAGCACGCGTTGGAACGGATTGAGGTTGCGCGCACCCAGTATGGGGCATCGCAAAAAGTTGCGCTCGAGCTTGCCGTGAAGACGCGATCCGCCGAGGAATGCGCGCAAGCAGCACGGCTGTTGAAAAACCTTGGCCAGCCGATCTTGCTTGGCCACAATCGCGTTCAGGAAGCCCGAGATACCGTCGATGCTATCCGTAGCGTCGACGGCTCTCACGTGCACTTGATCGGACCATTGCAATCGAACAAGATCAATCAAGCGTTGGCGTGCGTCGATCTGATTGAATCCCTCGATTCTGTAGCGCTCGCCGCGAAGATCGACCAGCGTCTTTCCACTTCCCTGCCGGTTTTCATCGAGGTCAACGTGTCCGGTGAAGACACGAAACACGGGTGCCAGCCGGCAGACGTTGATTCTGTCGTTGAGGCAGTCGTGAGGTCAGAACACTTGAAGCTCAGTGGCTTCATGACAGTTGGGCTGAATTCCCCTGTCGAGGCTGATGTTCGCTCCGCGTACGCACTGCTTCGCAAGATCCGAGATCGAATCAGGGTCTCGTACGCGATGAGCAAGCTGGAACTGTCGATGGGAATGTCGAATGATCTTCACTGGGCGATCGCCGAAGGCGCAACAATCGTCCGCGTCGGCACCGCCGTTTTCGGGGCGCGTAACCTGGGCTAGGGGCAAAACTGGGACATGAGCATGACGCGTGTCTATCTCACCCTTGATCTGATTCGAGAAGTCGGCGGAGAACGGAGTTTCCTACGAGGAATTGAGTACGTCTCTCAGCTCTCAATAATCACTGGCTCTTGACAACATCCTCGCGACTGAGACAAGCCGCGGGGATCAGCTCTGACCAATCACGGAATGCGGTGCACCCACTCGTAGGTCGCGAACTTCGTTTCGCACCGTTCCTTCGCACGCTGGATGTCGGCTTCAGTGATTTCACCGTCAGTAGCGTTGTACTTCGTCTTGAAATGGTCGTAGAAGGTGTCGAGGATCTGCTCGCGTGGCAGACCGATCTGGGAGCGCATCGGGTCAACACGCTTGACAGCGCTACGGGTTCCTTTGTCGCGGATCTTTTCCATGCCGATGCGCAGAACCTCGTTCATCTTCACTGCGTCGATGTCGTAGGCCATTGTCACGTGGTGAACCATGTAGCCGTTTGACCAGCGCTTTTGTGCTGCACCGCCGATCTTGCCCGCTTCGGACGCAATGTCATTCAGCGGAATGTACTTCGCCTTCACGCCTAGCTTTGCCAGGACTTCCATGACCCACTGGTCCAGGAAAGGGTATGACTGTTCGAAACTCATTCCTTCAACCAGAGCGGTCGGAATAACCAGCGAGTACGTGACGCAGTTGCCGGGCTCCATGAACATAGCGCCGCCGCCGGTGACGCGACGGGACACGGTAATGCCGTAGCGTTCGACGCCATCCTGCTGGATCTCGTTCTGGTAGGACTGGAAGGAACCGATGACAACCTGCGGGCCGTTCCATTCCCAGAGTCGCATGAACGGCTTACGGCGACCAGCCGCAACATCTTCGACCAGGGTCTCGTCCATGGCAACGTTAATCATCGGGTCGACAACGGGACCGTGAATGACCTCGAAATCGATGTCATCCCAAGAAAGCGCATGTCCCAGAGCACGACGAACGGCCACGCCAACAGCGGCGGGCGTAACACCCATGAGAACGTCATCGGGATCCAGGCCAGCTTCAACGCGCGATGCGATCTCAACACCCGACAGTGATGCGGGGGCACCTTCAAGCGCGCCCGTCATACGCAGTAGCGCATCATCGGGGTCAAGGAAGAAGTCGCCAGAGAGACGCACATTCACTATCGAGTCGTTTTCCACGTCGCAGTCAACAACGACGAGCTTGCCACCGGGAACTTTGTACTCTCCATGCATGCCTTAATTGTCCTCCGCCACGCCCCGCAATGCGAATCGTGCCAGCGTTTTCAGCTGAAGTTCACTCACGCAACAGTGGCGCCACGCCCGAATGCAACAGCCCCCACATGTAGGCGTCGAAGAGCGCTTCCCACGAGGCCTCGATAATATCCGTACCGATACCAACGGTCGACCAGGAGCGATGTCCGTCAGTGGTTTCAATCAGAACGCGAATCGTGGAGTCGGTGCCCGCACGATCCTCGTCCAAAATACGCACCTTGAAGTCAGAGAGCTTGAAGCTCGCGCACACCGGGTAATCGCGAGTCAATACGTGACGGAGTGCCCGGTCGAGAGCATTCACAGGCCCATTTCCTTCGGCCGTTCGAATGTGACGGCGTTCCGTGTGAATCTTGACGGTTGCTTCCGATTCGGCGAAGGGATCGCCCTTGACTTCGGCGATTTCCTGAGTCGTCACCTTCCAGGACTCGACGCGGACGAAGCGTGGCATCTGCCCAAGTTCGCCCAGCGCCAGCAGTTCGAAAGAAGCGTCGGCAGCATCGTAGGTGTAGCCGGCAGCTTCGCGTTCCTTCACCTTTGCCGCCAGCACGCCCGCGGCATTCGGAAGAGCAGTCAGGTCGATGCCGAGTTCCTCAGCCTTCAGCTCGATTGAGGACTTTCCAGCCATTTCGGATACCAGCATCCGCATGCCGTTCCCTACCAGGGAGGGATCGATGTGCTGGTACAGATCGGGATCGACGCGGATCGCGGATGCGTGCAGGCCAGCCTTGTGTGCGAATGCCGAGGTTCCAACGTAGGGGTCGCGCGCGAACGGCGTGATGTTCACGAGCTCCGCAATGCGGTGGGACACGGAGTCCAGCGACGAGAGCGCATCGTCCGGGATCACATCAAAACCACACTTGATCTGCAGGTTCGCCGCACACGTTAGCAGGTTCGCATTACCGGTGCGTTCACCGTAGCCGTTGACTGTACCCTGGACCTGACGCGCCCCCGCTTCCACGGCAGCAATGGTGTTCGCTACCGCGCACCCGGTGTCGTTGTGAGCGTGAATGCCGAGCACCGTTAAACCGCACCCGGCCTCATCCAAAGCTTGACGCGAACGCGCCGTCAGCGCACCGATAGTCGACGGCAGGTTTCCACCGTTCGTGTCGCACGGAATAACTGCGACGGCTCCAGCGCGCGCGGCCTCGAGCATCACTTCAATTCCATATGAAGGATCGAATGCGAGCCCGTCGAAGTAGTGCTCCAGATCGACCATGACGTCGATACCTTCGCCCGTCAGGTATTCGACGGTGTCACGCACCATGCGCAGGTTTTCTTCGAGCGTTGTTCGTAGCGCACGCGTCACATGGCGAGGATCCGACTTCGCAACCAGCGTGACGACCGATGCGCCTGATTCAGCAAGCCCAGCAACCTGGCGATCCTCGGATGCCCGAACGCCGGCTTTCGTGGTGGCACCAAAGGCTGCAAGGCGCGCGTGACGCAACTGGATACCGCGAGCACGCTGGAAGAACTGCGTATCTTTCGGAATCGCGCCCGGCCATCCGCCTTCGATGTAGTCGACGCCCAGCTCGTCCACAATGGGTAGTGCTGCGAGCTTGTCAGCGACGGACAGGGAAATGCCCTCCTGTTGGGCTCCGTCGCGCAAGGTCGTGTCGTACAGGGCAACGTGTTCGCTCATTGCCAGCTCCCTCGAGTTCAGCGCGTGTGCGCTTTGGTCTGGTCAGGTCGTGTTGGGCTAACCGTTCAGATATGGGTGGGTGGCCTCATCACAATCGACGAGGCCGCGACCACTGATTCAACGTTCAACGGAGGACGCGCGCGACATCGCGCGCTGCGCCCTTCGATGCGCTCATTGCCGTTGCGGCGTAGAGCTGCAGTGCGGGTGAGACAACGCGGTCACGGTTCAGCGGAGTCCACGGGTGTTCGCGTGCTTCCTGAGCGGCGCGACGGCGTTCGATTTCCTCTTCGGGGACATCGAGCTGCAGAAGACCCTCGTTCACGTCGATGATGATCGGATCGCCGTCTTCGATCAGGCCGATAAGACCACCGTCAGCAGCCTCAGGCGAAATGTGTCCAACGGAGATGCCAGACGTGCCGCCGGAGAAACGACCGTCGGTGATGAGGGCGCAGGCTTTACCAAGGCCTCGTCCCTTGATAAAGGAGGTCGGGTAGAGCATTTCCTGCATGCCCGGCCCCCCTGCGGGCCCCTCGTAGCGAATGACAACAACGTCGCCAGCTTCGACGGTCTTGTCGAGGATCTTTTCGATGGCTTCGTCCTGGGATTCCATGACGCGCGCTCGGCCTTCGAAGTGGAAGAGAGACGGGTCAATACCGGCTGCCTTGATGATGGCGCCTTCGGGGGCAAGGTTGCCGAAGAGAACGGTCAGGCCACCGTTTGCGGTGTAGGCGTGCTCGATATCGCGGACGCAACCATTTTCCTGATCGAGGTCGAGTTCAGCCCACTTATTCGAGGTAGAGAACGGTTCGGTGGTGCGCACGTTTCCAGGCGCAGCCTTCCAAAGTTCGATCGCTTCGTCGGTGACGGTAGGCGACTTCGGATCCCATGCTCCCAGCCACTCGTCCAGCGACGGCGAGTGGATGGTGTGGACGGTGTGGGTGAGGAACCCACCACGGTCAAGTTCACCAAGAATGCGCGGAATACCGCCTGCTCGGTGGACATCTTCCATGTGGTAGTCGTTGTGGTTCGGTGCAACCTTGGACAGGCACGGGACGGTGCGTCCCAGTTCTGCGATGTCTTCGAGGTCGAAGTCAATTCCGCCTTCGTGCGCAACTGCCAGCAGGTGCAGGACGGTGTTCGAGGATCCTCCCATCGCCATATCCAGTGTCATCGCGTTGTGGAAGGCATCCTTGTTCGCGATGTTACGAGGCAGGACGGAATCATCTTCCTCGTCGTAGTAGCGGTGGCAGAGGTCAACGACCATTTCGCCTGCGCGCACGAACAGGTCGCGGCGAGCAACCTGGGTGGCGAGGGTTGAGCCGTTACCGGGCAACGACAGGCCAAGGGCCTCGGTCAGACAGTTCATCGAGTTCGCGGTGAACATGCCAGAGCAGGAACCACAGGTCGGGCAAGCAAGCTTCTCGATGGCGAGCAGCGCATCGTCGGAAACCTCGTCGTTCGCCGTCGCATTCATAACGGTGATGAGGTTGCCGTGGCCGGTCTTTGCGTCGCCAATGATCACGGACGGATCGATGTTCTTGCCAGCTTCCATCGGGCCGCCGGAGACGAAAACAACGGGGATGTTAAGGCGCATCGCAGCGATCAACATGCCGGGCGTGATCTTGTCACAGTTGGAGATGCAGACCATGGCGTCCGCACAGTGGGCATTCACCATGTATTCAACGGAGTCGGAGATGACCTCGCGGCTGGGGAGCGAGTAGAGCATGCCACCATGGCCCATCGCAATACCATCATCGACGGCAATCGTGTTCATTTCCTTGGCAACGCCGCCAGCTTCAACGATTGCGTCAGCGACAAGCTTGCCAACGTTACGAAGGTGGACGTGTCCAGGCACAAATTCGGTGAACGAGTTAACGACGGCAATAATCGGCTTCCCGAAGTCGCTATCTCTCATACCCGTCGCGCGCCAGAGCGCACGGGCACCAGCCATATTGCGGCCCTGCGTTGAAGTCGCGGAGCGAAGCTGCCTGCTCATGAGCGTCCTCCCAGTAATTAGGTAATGCGTTAAGCCTAAGAGGATTGGTTGACGCGCGTCCGACGAGGTCATTGAGTGAACAGACAGTTTGTCACATTCGCCTACCCAATGGACGCCTCGGCCTACGCCTCGTACCCAAACGTAATCTTTCACTCACGACGCGGTCGCTAGAAAGGATTACCGACGTGACTATCCGTACAACCCATGTGGGTTCACTCCCCCGCACACCCAAACTTGTCGACGCGAACTGGAAGCGCGCAAAGGGTGAGCTCTCCGACGCTGAGTTTGCTCTGATTCTTCAGGAAGAAGCAAACAAGGTTATTGCCAAGCAGGTTGAGCTCGGCATTTCGGTCGTTAACGATGGCGAGTACGGTCATGCGATGCTCGACACAGTCGACTACGGCGCATGGTGGACCTACTCCTTCTCCCGTTTCGGTGGTCTGACCGCTGAAGAGACCGCTCGTTTCGATGTGCGTCCTCCGGCAGGCCGCGAAGGTCGCATTTCATACTCTTCCTTCGCAGAGCGCCGAGACTGGCAACGTTTCCAAGACGCCTACTCCGATCCGGATTCCGGTATCCACATTGCGAATAAGAATCCCGTTGTCTTCCCGACGATCACATCGGAACTCACCTACATTGGCACCGACGCTGTCAACGCCGATATTGCCGGCACGAAAGCAGCCCTCGAAGCTGTTGGAAAGTCCGTGAAGGATGGCTTCATCGCCTCTATCTCCCCCGGCTCTGCCGCCCGCGTCGCCAACGCCTTCTATGAAGATGACGAGGCCGTCGTGTGGGCACTCGCTGATGTTCTTCGCGAGGAATACAAGCGCATCACCGACTCAGGCCTGACCGTTCAGATCGATGCTCCGGATATTGCCGAGGGCTGGGACCAGTTCGCTGTTGCCCCTTCACTCGAGGAGTACCGCGCTTTCCAGCAAGTCCGTATCGATGCTCTGAACCACGCACTTGCAGGTATCGATCCCGAGCTCATCCGTTTCCACGTCTGCTGGGGTTCCTGGCACGGCCCGCACACCACGGACATCCCGTTCAAGGACATCGTCGACCTCGCTCTTGCAGTGAACGCCAATGGCCTGACCTTCGAGGCAGCGAATGCGCGCCACGCTCACGAGTGGACAATCTGGAAGGACATCGAGCTTCCTGAAGGAAAGTACCTGATCCCGGGCGTTGTATCTCACTCCACAAACGTTGTCGAGCACCCCGAATTGGTTGCCCAGCGTATCCACCAGTTCACCGACATCGTCGGCAAGGAACGCGTTGTCGCATCGACCGACTGCGGCCTGGGTGGCCGCGTCTACCCGTCGATCGCATGGGCAAAGCTCGAATCACTGACTGAAGGTGCACGCCTGGCTGATCAGTGATCCAACTCCGCCCCTCACAAGGCTTTAGGGCTGTGGGACTCAGTCCCACAGCCCAGTCTTGTATATGGAGGCGGCCTCGTCGATAAAAATCAACGAGGCCCCTACGTTAAAAACGTGAAAGTCAAGCGAGACGGTAGAGCCAGTTGTACGGATCCGGACGGTGACCCATCTGGATACCGGTCAGCTCAGCGTGTATAGCCTTCGTCTTTTCACCAACGGGGAGCTCCACATCGAAGTCATCATTCGCAAGGCGAGTAATCGGCGTGATGACGGCGGCCGTGCCACACGCGAAGATCTCCGAAACAGCGCCGGAGCGGATGCCCGCAACCAGTTCGTCCAGAGCGATCTTTTCTTCACGAACCTCGGTTCCCTGCTCGCGCAACATACGGCAGATTGCAGAACGCGTACCACCCTCAAGGATGACACCGGACAGTTCGGGCGTACGGATCGTGCCGTCAGCCATGACGACGAACATGTTCATGCCACCGAGCTCTTCGAGATACTTTTCCTCGTAGGTGTCCAGGAAGCAGACCTGCGAGAAGCCCTTTTCAGCAGCGACTTCCTGCGGCATCAGGGACGCAGCGTAGTTGCCACCCGCCTTCGCGGCACCCGTGCCACCCGGGCCAGCGCGGTGATAGCCCTTCACGACCCAGATCGGAACACCGGTGAGGCCGGACTTGAAGTACGGGCCGGACGGCGAGCCGATCACGTAGTAGTCGACAACCTGGGCGGCGTGGACACCCACGAATGCCTCGGAGGCGAACATGAACGGGCGAAGGTAGAGGCTGGTGCCATCGCCTTCGGGAACCCACTTTGAATCCGCGCGAACGTAGTCAACCAGGGAAGCGACAAAGTCTTCGCGATCCATCTCGGGCAGAGCCAGACGACGAGCCGAGTGGTTGATGCGCGCCGCATTGAAAGTCGGGCGGAAGGTCCAGATCGACCCGTCATCGTGACGGTACGCCTTGATGCCTTCAAACACGGACTGCGAGTAGTGCAGAACCGCAGCACCCGGCGTGAGATCCAGCGGACCGTAAGGAATCACACCACGATCCGTCCAACCTTCACCCTTGATCCAGCGCATGTGGGCCATGTGATCGGTGAACTGACAGCCGAAGGTCAGATCATTCATCACCGCGTCGTATTCTGCCTGCGACGCAGGATTCGGGTTGACGGTAAGAGGGAAACGACCTGCAAGCTCGTCACCGGATCCAATCGGCTGAGCAGCCAAGGATTCCAGCTGAGTAGGCACATGCTCTTGGATCGCCATTATTTCTCCTCTTCGTAGGCGTTACGTCCAGGATATGTGTGGATACGACGATACTCGCCAAGGTTCCGTCATGTGAACCTAGGCGAGCATCAGTCGGTGAGAATACGCTCAGGCAAGTGCCACGCAGATCGCGTCTCCGATTTCGGAGGTGGAGCGAACCAGCGGAGCGCCTGCCTTATCGGCGGCAGCGCGGTCGGCCATGTCCTTTTCGATGGCGGCTTCCACCTTGGCTGCCAGTTCCGGCTTGCCAATATGGTCAAGCAGCAGTGCGACCGAGGAGATCGTTGCAGTCGGATCAGCCTTGCCCTGGCCTGCAATGTCGGGCGCAGAGCCGTGGACGGGCTCAAACATCGACGGGAATGCGCCGTCGGGGTTGATATTGCCCGATGCGGCCAGGCCGATGCCACCGGTGACTGCGCCCGCTTCGTCGGTGAGGATGTCGCCGAACAGGTTGTCGGTGACGATCACGTCAAAGCGTTGCGGGTCGGTGACCATGTAGATCGTGGCCGCGTCAACGTGGCAGTAGTCGACGGCGACGTCAGGGTATTCGGCTCCGACGGCTTCGACTGTGCGACGCCAGAGGTGTCCGGCGTTCACGAGGACATTGTGTTTGTGCACCAAAGTAAGTTTTTTACGAGGCCGAGCGTTGGCCTTTTCAAACGCGTAGCGTACAACGCGCTCAACACCGAAAGCAGTGTTGACTGAAACCTCGGTTGCGATCTCGTGCGGGGTGCCGACGCGGACGGCACCGCCGTTGCCACAGTAGAGGCCCTCCGTGCCTTCACGGACAACAACGAAGTCTGTGTTGTCGGGAATGCGTAGCGGCGAGGCAACGCCTTCGTAGTACTTCGAGGGACGAAGGTTCACGTAGTGATCGAGAGCGAAGCGGAGCTTCAGCAACAGACCGCGCTCAAGGACACCGGAGGGAACCGACGGGTCACCAACAGCACCCAGAAGGATGACGTCGTTTCCCCTGATTGCTTCAAGATCTTCGTCGGTCAGGGTGTCACCGGTGCGGTGCCAGCGGTCAGCGCCCAGATCGAACTGAGTCGTTTCAAGTTCCAGGTCGGAACCTTCAAGGACCTTGGTCAGAACCTTCAGGCCTTCGGGAACAACCTCTTTACCGATACCGTCGCCGGGAATCACGGCCAATTTGATCGTGCGCATACATCCAGTGTGCTGAGCTGCGTCTGTGTGCGCGGAAACGTCCGCCATGCGGATCCTTTCCCCGACGAGGCGGACATCCTCCTGCGCTATTCCTCCCCACGCGCTCCTTTCCTTTTCGATGCCGTCATTTCTCTTCTTCATTCCACACCTCACGCCCCAAGCGGGCAGCACGCCCTAGACAGGCTCCTATACACTGTTCCCATGCTTTCGTCTTTTCCTACGGCCAATTCTCCGTTCGATGCCCACGCGGAGCAGTGGGATTCTTCTCCCGTACGCGGGGAACGCGCACGCACCGTCGCCTCAGAAATAATGCGACGACTCCCTTCGGGAGGTCACTGGCTCGATATCGGTTCTGGGACGGGGCTGCTGGGGCTGGCTCTGTCCTCCCATGCCGATCACGTGAGTCTGGGTGATACGTCTCAGGGAATGTTGGAAGTTGCTCACCGCAACATTGCGGATGCCGGCCTGAATGATCGCATGGATGCCCTGTTCTGTGACGCGGAGCAGTGGGTCAGCGAAGTTCCCTCCCAGGAATATGACGTCATTGTGTCGCTGATGGCTCTGCATCATATGAAGGATCAGCGCTCGGTGATCCGTGCGCTTGTGGAGCGAGCGCGGCCGGGTGGCTGGGTTGCTCTGGCGGATATGGATGCGGACGACGGTTCCTACCATGCTGACGGAGATATTGTTCCGGCTCATCACGGCACCGAACGTGCTCTCGTTGAGCAGTTGCTCCACGAATGTGGCTGCCAGAATATCCTCGTCTCCACGGTGATGACGATTTCGAAGTCGGGGCGTGACTACCCGGTATTCCTTGCAACTGCGCAGGTAGCCCGACGCTAGCTCATTCCCCCCACTCGTATATGCATG
>NZ_JBHNPV010000073.1:0-138389 GCF_059082735.1 Actinotignum sp. usb-actsch-rep-73
TATTTTTCAGTCAATACTGCTCTGCCTGAACGTCTCCAACCGGTTGAGCATTGAGCAAGTAGACTCACACACGTGGACGTTGTGAACCTCCGCCTGAACAATCGGGGGAACATCGCGTTAACGGCCAGAAGAAAAGGAAATGGAAGACTCGTGAGCGAACCGATCGAACTGACACTCGATGCGATCGACAATCAGCTACTGGATGACATTGATGGCGATCTGCGACGGACAGTGACTTCGTTTGGTACGCGTATCATCACCCAGCACATTCCTGCCACGCATTCTGCTGGAGTCAGCATGTGGGTTCCTGTGGGATCTCGCGATGAAACCCCCGAAGTCGCAGGTTCGACCCACTTCCTTGAACATCTGTTGTTTAAAGGGACGGATACTCGCTCCGCTTTTGACATCGCCGAAAGTTTCGACCGTGTGGGCGGAGAAACGAATGCGGAAACCGCGAAGGAGCACACTGCATACTGGGCTCGCGTCGTTTCGACCGATCTCACAATGGCGGTGGGGACGATCGCTGACATGTTGACCAACTCGCTCTTGGATCCGGCAGAGTTTGAAATGGAACGAGGGGTCATCCTCGATGAGCTCGCGATGTCAAAAGACTCTCCGACCGAGAACGTCCACGAAGCATTCCATCAGGCAATTCACGGTGATACTCCGCTTGGTCGCCCGGTGGGTGGCACCCCTGACATTATTAGCGCTGTCAGTCGTGACAAGGTGTTCGAGCACTATCACCGCCACTATGCGCCGAACAACTTGATCGTTGCAGTTGCCGGCGATATCGAGCATGAAGCAGTCGTGAACATGGTGACCGATGCTCTGTCGGCGTCCAATTGGGCATCACAGCTGAAATCATCCAGCCGGCCTCGTCAGCGCCGCTCGAAGCTCGCAACCAACGAAGGCGTTCAGTCGGCGGAAATAGTGAGGCGTCGCGATGTTGAACAAGCTCACGTTGTGATCGGCACCAGGGGGTTTCGCGCACTCGCTGATGAATTCCCGACCTTTAACGTTTTGCTCAATGTGCTGGGCGGGTCGATGTCGTCGCGCTTGTTCCAGGAAGTTCGCGAGAAACGAGGCTTGGCCTACACGACCTACGCTTTCGGTTCGTCCTACGCGGAAACCGGTAGCTTCGGCATGTACGCGGGCACATCGCCGGCGAAGGTAGACGAGGTCGAAAAACTCATGCGGAGCCAATTGGAGTTGCTCGCAAGCGAAGGCCCGACCGCCTCAGAGATGGAGCGCGTACGAGGCCAAGTGCGAGGCTCCGTCGTGCTGGGCCAAGAAGATAACTGGTCGCGCATGATGCTTATTGGTCGCGCTGAAGTGTCTGGCCGATACAAGTCCATCGAACAAGCAATTGACGCGATCAACCAGGTGAGCGCTGAAGATGTGAAGGCCATGGCCACCGACCTTGCACACCGTGATTTCTCTCGTGCTCTCGTCCTTCCGAACAACGCCTAAAGACAAGAAGAGGAACTCATCATGATTCACGTAGCAGTCATTGGCGCTCAAGGCCGTATGGGCGCGACCGTCGTTGAAGCAGTGAACGGTGCAGACGACATGGAGTTCGTCGCTGGTCTTGATGCTTCGGATCAGATCACAGCCAGTAACCTTGGTGGCGCCGAGGTTGCCGTCGATTTCTCAACGCCGTCTGTTACTGAAGCAAATGTCCACGCACTGCTGGACGCTGGGGTGAACGTCGTTGTGGGCACAACGGGGTGGAGTGATGAATCCTATGAGCGTGTGCGCGTCCACGCTGAAGAATCTGGCCGTTGCGTCCTGATCGCACCGAACTTCGCGATGTCTGCCGTGCTGGCGATGAAGTTCGCTGCGCTGGCCGCCCCGTATTTCGAGTCCGCTGAGGTTATTGAAATGCACCATCCGAACAAGGTGGATGCGCCTTCCGGTACTGCGGTTGCCACTGCGAAGGGGATCGCAGCGTCGCGCGGAAAGGCCGGATGTGGTCCCATGCCTGATGCCACCCAGTCGGATCCACTGGGTGCCCGCGGGGGAGCCGTAGACGGCGTGCCCGTCCATGCTGTCCGCCTGCGTGGCCTGACAGCCTCGGAAGAGATCCTGCTGGGCAACCCTGGTGAACAGCTGGTGATCCGCACGGATTCCTTCGACCGTTTCTCTTTCATGCCCGGCGTTTTGTTAGGCGTGCGTGAAGTGAGCAAGCATCCGGGTCTGTCGATCGGCTTGGATACTGTCCTTGACCTGCCGGGGCTTCTATGAGCATCGACCTTGGTATGCCGGGAGCAGGTGCACCTCAGTCTGTTTCGAAGTTGCCCGACCGATCGGTTCGCCCCGCATTGGCTCAGGATGCGCCACAGATTGCGCGTATTCAGGCAGCCTCGCTCAAGAGGCTCTTCGGCGCGAGCGCACAGGTGGGCGAACAGGTTCTTGTGCAACAGTGGGCAACAACATTGACTGCTCCTGCTCCCGCTGGGTGCTTCACTCTTGTTGCCCTCCACGCCAACGTGGTCGCCGGTTATGCTCTGGTTGTTCCCGGCGATGATTTCACCGCCGGTGATGGTAGCGCCATTACGGGCCCCTCGTTAATTGCCGAAATGGACGTGGACGAAAGTTTCCGTCGAAGCGGACACGCCTCTCGCTTGGTGCAGGCGTGCGTCGATGTTTCGCGTGCGACCGCCCTCAGTACGTGGATTGATTCAAGGGACGAGGCCCGGATCCGTTTCTTCACCTCGTGCGGGTTTGGGCCGGCAGGGGTGAGGCGCACATTCCCCGACATGCCTGATGTTGTCCAACACCTGTGGTGGACTTCGACGCAGACACCTGACGAGTGATAGGCGTTCACCTAGTGAACTTTGGGCTGTTTCGATGCCTCCGCGTCATATGCTCAACCCATGAACTACACCCCGCGCCGTCTTTTCGGCTCCCTCGCAACCGCAATGGTGACCCCGTTTCACGCTGACGGGTCAATCGATCTCGACTCCGCGGTCCGTTTGGCGAAGAAACTCGTTGACGACGGGTCTGACACAGTTTTGCTGTCTGGAACGACTGGCGAATCTCCGACGACCCATCAGCCGGAGAAGGATGAACTGACGGTTGCTGTGAAGGAAGCTGTGGGTGACCGCGCGTTTATTCTCTGCGGTGCGTGCTCGAACGACACCGCGCACGCTGTGCGTATTGGTGAAGGGGCGCAGGCGTCGGGGGCTGATGGTCTGCTGGTTGTCTCCCCGTATTACAACCGTCCCTCTCAGATGGGTCTGCGTGCCCACGTTCGCGCTATTGCGGACGCAACTGATCTTCCCGTCATGCTCTACGACATTCCGGGACGTACCGGCTTGGCGTTCAGTGATGAGACACTGGACGACCTTGCCACCCACCCGCGTATCAAAGCTGTTAAAGATGCCACAGGCAACGTTGAACAGGGCGTCGAACGAATGCACCGAACTAAGCTCGAGTACTACTCGGGTGATGACGGCTTGAACTTCGCTTGGATGACCGGCGGAGCCTCCGGTTTCGTGTCGGTCGTGTCACATGTTGCCTCGTCGCACTATCGGAAGATGATCGACCTGCTGGATGCCGATAAGGTCTGGGAAGCCCGCGAACTTGCCTACTCGCTTCGCCCGCTGGTGGCTGCCATCATGGGCGGGGGACAGGGGGCTGTCATGGCAAAAGCAGCCCTGTACCTGCAGGGCGTCATTGAAACGCCGGTTCTGCGTCTGCCGTTGGTGGGAGCCTCGAATGACGAAATGGAATCCTTGAAGTCTGCGCTGAAAGTGGCCGAACTGCTCTGACTTGGGTCTGAGTGTTCACGGATTTCCCCTGAGGTCGTGGCACACTTAGACCTATGAAGTCCCTGTATGAGAACCTTTCCGAACCCGCACCCCTAGAAGAGGGCGCCATTCGCATCATCCCACTTGGTGGCTTGGGTGAAGTGGGCCGCAACATGAACGTGCTGGAGTTCGACTCCAAACTCCTCGTTGTCGACTGTGGCGTTCTTTTCCCTGAAGAAACCCAGCCGGGTGTTGACCTGATTCTCCCGGACTTCTCTTGGATTGAAGACCGCATGGACGACGTTGTCGGCATGGTCCTCACCCACGGTCACGAAGACCATATCGGCGGTGTTCCGTACCTGTTGAAACTCCGCGAAGACATCCCAATCTACGGTTCGGAACTGACGCTGGCATTCGTCGAACCGAAGCTTCGTGAGCACAAGCTGACCACCGACAACCTGCATGTCGTAGCAGAAGGTGACCGAATCACTATTGATGACTTCGATCTTGAATTCGTCTCCGTGACCCACTCGATCCCCGACGCTCTGGCTGTCTTTGTCCGCACCCCGGCAGGAAAACTACTGATCACCGGTGATTTCAAGATGGATCAGCTTCCCCTTGACTCTCGCCTGACCGACCTTCGTGCCTTTGCTCGCTTCGGTGAAGAGGGCGTGGACCTGTTCATGGTTGACTCCACGAACGCTGAGGTTCCCGGCTTCATCACTCCCGAACGTGAAATCGGCCCTGTCCTCGATCGAGTATTCGGTGAAGCTCCGGGACAGATCGTCGTTGCATCCTTCGCCTCGCACGTCCACCGCGTCCAGCAGGTTATTCAGGCTGCGGCGCACCACGGGCGGCACGTTTGCCTGGTGGGGCGCTCAATGGAACGCAATATGCGCATCGCTCAGGAAAAGGGCTACCTGACTATTCCCGAGGGCGTTATTGTCGATGCGCGCACCATTGAAATGCTTGAACCCTCCAAGCGTGTCTACATGGCAACCGGCTCGCAGGGTGAACCAATGGCCGCGCTGTCCCGTATGAGCCTTGGAACTCACCGTAGCGTCTCCATTGAGCCCGGCGACATGGTGGTCCTAGCGTCCTCTCTGATTCCTGGAAACGAAAACTCCGTCTACCGCGTCATCAACGACCTCATGCGCCTGGGCGCACGCGTCGTGCACAAGGCGAACGCGAAGGTTCACGTATCCGGCCACGCCGCTGCAGGCGAGCTGATTTACTGCTACAACATCGTGCAACCCACCAACGTCATGCCGATTCACGGCGAGGTCCGCCACCTGGTCGCTAACGGACAACTTGCCGTGAAGACCGGTATCTCACCCGACAACGTGGTGCTGGCAGAAGACGGCGTCTGCGTCGACTTGAAGGACGGCATGGCACGCGTCAGTGGAGCCGTTCCCTGCGAATACGTGTACGTCGACGGTCGCTCCATCGGCGAAATCTCTGAACACGAGCTTGAAACTAGGCGCACGCTCGGCTCCGAAGGCTTTATCTCCGTCTATGCCGTCGTTGAACACGATTCAGGTATGGTGCTTTCTGCGCCGATCATCCGCGCAATCGGTATGGCAGAAGATGATTCGGTCTTTGAAGAGATTCAGCCGGACGTCGAAGTAGCGCTCGCGGAAGCGGCGGCTCCCGGTGGAGTCGACCCCTACGTTCTCCAGCAGGCAATGCGTCGTGTGATCGGTCGTTGGGTGGCGCGCAAGCTCCGCCGTCGTCCGATGATCGTCCCAGTCGTTGTAGAACAGTAGAAGAGGCACACGTGGGGATCTCTTCACCGCACGAGCGTTTGAGGGGGTCCCTATCGCGTACTCTGGTGTCAGCAACCTCAACGAAGAGCCTCAAACTCAAAGAAGCGTGGAAGAAATGACAGGTCGTTTTATCTCAACCCACTCGGTGGTGCTTGTTCTTCCGATGCACATTTCACATTCACCGGTTCGTGGCGCTTCCATCCATGCCGATGCTTCTAGCTCGCGTCCCGGGGGTGGTTTTACAACCCTATCTGCGGTGGCAGCTCTCGGTATCCCGGCTGCGCTGGCTTCCCCGTTAGGCACTGGACCGAACTCGTTCACTGTTCGTCGTCAGCTTGTTGAAGCTGGAGTTGAGGTTCTTATTCCAGAACTGGTGGGTGACATCGGCGTCGCAATGCAGTTGATCGAACCCGATGGGTCGATGACCTCGATTGTGACGTCCGGTGTTGAGTCAGAGCCGTCGCGTACAGCGTTGGACTCTCTTGTTCTTACCCCTGGCGACTTGATCCATATTGCTGCCTCTGACTTGACGAATCCTCATTCTGCGAAGGTCCTTGCGGGATGGGCTGCAGCCCTGCCGTCATCTGTCACTCTTGTTGTGGCCGTTTCCCCGGCAGTTGAGCAAGTTCCCGTAGAACTATGGCGCCAGCTGTTGCATCGTACTGACGTCGTGACAATGAATGTCCGTGAATCGAACACCTTGGCGTCGATCCTCGACTCTTTTGAGCCCGGCACGGGAGTGCGTCACCTCATGCGACCCGAAGCTGCGCTGGTCCGTCGCACGGGCGCGTCGGGGTGCGAATTGCAACGCACACAGACTGATGAACCCGTTATGATCCCCGCCTACAAGACGCACGTCGTCGACACCGCTGGTGTCGGTGATACACACATCGCGACAATGTGCGCCACTCTGATCACCGGCAAAGACGTTGCGGAAGCATGTCGTATCGCGAACGCGGCTGCCGCAATTGCGCTCTCTCATGAATCTGCTCTTCCTGTTCCCTCACGCGAACAGATTGATATCGTCATGGAAACGGGAACAGTCGAGAGCCTCGCGGCACTGTAGAGACTGCACGTGCGCCTCTTTCTTCTATTCGCAGACGTGTCACGAGTGTGAGATCCGCGTGAGACTGCGCTTTAACGGCGCGCCGATCACGATTCGCCAGGTCTACGGGTAGCGTTTTGATCATCATGGCTAAAAGCAACCCATCTGCCCGAAATGGCTCGAACGCCAAGTCGCGCCAGCGCACGTCGAATCAGAAGCAGGCTCAACCCGAGATAACGGAGAAGCCGGGGCTCCTTGCCTCGTTCTTCTCAGCAATCGGGCGTGGCATTGCCTCGATGGTTCGCGCGTTCAATGCAGCTGATGTGCAAGTAAAGCGCGACGGCCTTGCGTTTGTGCTTCTTGCGCTAGCGATCGTTGTCGCCCTGCGCGAGTGGTTCCACATTTCCGGCCAGGCTGGGGATGTATTGCACCACGGGGCAGCCGGCCTCGTTGGTCTATTCTCTGTCGTTGTTCCACTGGCACTTGTCGCACAAGCCGTAGAACTCTTCCGCGCGCGCTCCGGAAACCATGCCTTGCCACACCACACTGCGGGTGGCATTGGGTTGACGGTTGCCCTGACCGGTTTGGTGCATATCAGTCAAGGAAATCCGGCATTCGATGACCTAGCAGCTATTGAATCGGCCGGTGGCATTATCGGCTGGTTTATCGCGCGCCCACTGACGCTTCTGCTGTCAGGGTGGGGGGCTGGCGGAATCCTCATTCTTTTGGGCATTTATTCGATCTTGCTGGCAACTCGTACGCGTGTTGCCGATGTTCCGGCTGCTCTCGCCTCCTTCTTCCGTTCGCTGACCCACCGCGGTGGAGAGGAAGAAATGAGCGATGAAGAACGTGCACGCGAACGCAGGCGTCGTGCGCGCGAGGATCTTGCTGCCGGCGATGATCCTTTCCTTGAACAATATGACGGTGATGAGTCGTTCCGTTCCCCACAGATCAGCGATGACCCGACGGTTGTCCTTGAGCAGGATGCGAATGCGGAAAAGTTTGTTGATAAGCCGGCGCGCAAGTCTCGGTTTGCGAAGAAGGCTGAGCTTTCCCCCGATCCGCAGGACATGCCAACTCAGGTGATTTCCCTGCCTGATGCGACTGCTGGCATCGATGGGCTGACCGCTGATATAGCGACCTCCGAAGTCGATGCGCGTGGGGGAGCGACAAATATTCCTGCTCCGCCGATCACCGATCCTCCTGCTCAGCCCGGTTTCCAGCCGAACTTGGACGATGCAATCACGTACACGCTTCCCCAGGCCAGTCTTCTTGTTGCCGGCCCGCCGCACAAGACGCGCTCCGAGGTCAATGATCAGGTTGTCAATGCGCTGATGCAGGTGTTCGCTGACTTCAACGTTGATGCGAAGGTCACCGGTTTTTCACGAGGTCCGACAGTGACGCGCTACGAAGTTGTTCTTGGTGCCGGCGTCAAGGTCGACAAACTGATGAACCTGACGAAGAACATCGCGTATGCGGTGGCTTCAGCTGACGTGCGTATCCTTGCTCCGATTCCTGGAAAGTCAGCGATCGGCATTGAAATTCCGAACGCTGACCGCGAAAACGTGGCGCTGGGTGACGTATTGCGTTCCGGCGCTGCTATGCGTAACCAGCATCCGCTGGTCGTCGGCGTGGGTAAGGACGTCGAAGGCGGGTACGTTGTCACGAACCTCGCAAAGACTCCTCACATGCTGGTCGCTGGCCAGACGGGTTCCGGTAAGTCGAGCTTCGTGAATTCGATGATTACGTCGATCATGATGCGTGCGACGCCCCAGCAGGTGCGCATGATCCTGGTTGATCCCAAGCGCGTGGAACTGACGA
The DNA here is from genome assembly GCF_059082735.1 of Actinotignum sp. usb-actsch-rep-73. NCBI lineage: Bacteria > Bacillati > Actinomycetota > Actinomycetes > Actinomycetales > Actinomycetaceae > Actinotignum > Actinotignum sp. usb-actsch-rep-73. Next base: position 8,385 of record NZ_JBHNPV010000073.1, read on the forward strand.
TTTACGAAGGAATTCCGCACCTGATTTCGCCGATTATCACTGATCCGAAGAAGGCTGCTGAGGCTCTCGAATGGGTCGTGCGCGAAATGGATGCGCGTTACGATGATCTGGCTGAGTATGGCTTCAAGCACATTGACGATTTCAATAAGGCTGTGGCGTCCGGTCAGGTTCAGGCAAAGCCCGGTCTGCAACGCACGCTTCACCCGTACCCGTATTTGCTGGTGGTGGTTGATGAGCTCGCCGACATGATGATGGTCGCTCCGCGCGATGTTGAAGCCTCGATTCAGCGCATCACTCAGCTGGCGCGTGCCGCTGGCATCCACTTGGTGCTGGCGACGCAGCGTCCGTCTGTTGACGTTGTGACCGGCTTGATTAAGGCGAATATCCCCTCGCGTTTGGCGTTTGCTACCTCGTCCCTGACTGACTCTCGCACGATTCTCGACCAGCCGGGTGCTGAGAAGCTGATCGGTCAGGGCGATGCTCTCTACCTTCCTGCCGGCGCTTCGAAGCCGTTGCGCGTCCAGGGCGCGTGGGTCAGCGAGTCGGAGATTCACAAGGTTGTCGCGCACGTGAAGTCGCAGATGCAACCCACGTACCGCGAGGATGTGGTTGCGCCGGCGAAGAAGGTCAAGGTCGCCGAGGATATTGGCGATGACCTCGATGATCTGTTGCAGGCAGCTGAGCTGGTTGTTTCCTCGCAGCTGGGTTCGACGTCGATGCTTCAGCGCAAGTTGCGTGTCGGTTTTGCCAGAGCAGGTCGACTGATGGACCTGCTCGAGTCGCGTGAAATCGTCGGCCCATCCGAAGGGTCGAAGGCGCGCCAGGTGTTGGTTGCGCCCGAGCAGTTGCCTCAGGTGCTTGCCATGCTACGAGGCGAAGTAGAGACGCTAGACGAAGCAACAGAGGTCGTGCCTTCCATGGGTGACGAGACCGCGTCAACTGGTGATGGCGTTCCCGGCACCGATGTGCGCACTGGTGCGGTCGATGGTGCTATGTCGGCACCGGACCCATATTCAGGACATGATTATGGTGGGAATGCACCACAATGGGTAGATGAAGAGCCCGACGATGATGAGGACGCTTGGCAGCTGACCGGTCGCTAAGCCAAAAAAAGGGGTGCTATGGGAAGTAATGTTTCTCGTGTTGATCATGAACACCATGTTTCTTTATGGAACGTGCCCAATGTTTTAACCGTTTTCCGTCTGGTTCTGGTCCCGGTATTCATTTGGCTGATGTTCCTTGAGGCTTCTGCTGCGCGCTGGTGGGCTGTTTTAGTCTTCATGGTTGCTGCCGCAACAGATCAGCTTGATGGGCATATTGCGCGTTCGCGAAATCTCATCACAGACTTCGGTCGTTTGATGGATCCGATTGCGGATAAGGCGCTTACGCTGGGTGCATTCATCGTGCTCTCGATTGCTGGATTGTTGCCGTGGTGGGTGACGATTCTGATTGCTGTTCGCGAGCTTGGTATTACGGCTTTGCGTGCAGTTTTGTTGCGACGTGACATTGTTGTGTCGGCAAATAAGGGTGGCAAGCTGAAGACGGTTCTGCAGATTTTCGCGATCTGGTTGCTTCTGATTCCGTGGCAGTCTCTGGGTGCTTCGTGGCCCGCATATGCTTCGCTGACCCACGGAATGCTGATCTTCGGTTGGGTTGTCGCAGGCCTGGCATTGGTGATGACTGTCTGGTCTGGTCTGGTTTATGTTGTCGAGGGCGCGAAGCTCTGGAAGGCAAGCTCACCTCAAGTTGAGTCAAAGTGACTCAACTTATTTAATGGTGAGACACACTTCGCCTTTCGCGTCTTATCGTTGAAATTTCGCGGATAATGTCCGCATTTCTTGTGCTATCCAGTCGGTGGGTTGGTCTTATCACGTGGTCTGCACGCGCATTTCTATATGATGGGGGATACTCTTTTCTTATGAATGCTTCACTGACTACCGCACCTTTATTGAGGACTGAGCTTGGCGACGTCCTGCGTGGTATCCGTCAGCGTCAAAAGCGCACGCTCAGAGAGGTCTCTGCCGGCGCTCAAGTTTCGCTGGGATATCTGTCAGAGGTAGAGCGCGGTCAGAAGGAAGCGTCGTCAGAGTTGCTTGAAGCTATTTGCGAGGCCCTCGATGTCCCGCTGTGGTTTGTTCTGCGTGAAGTCTCTGACCGCCTTGCCGTTGTAGATGGCGTTGTCGTTCCGGATACTGTTCCGGATGATCTTGTCCCTGTTACCTTGATTAGCTGACGCGTGAAGGTATCTGAATTCTGGGAGGGCGTTGACGCTGTCTTTGGGGCGACGCTCGGTCGTTCATACACGTCTGACCTCTATCTCACTTCGCTACGTGGAACGTGCGAAGAGGCTCTTGATCGCGGGGTTGCTCCTCAGGAAGTGTGGGATGCGTTGGTCGATGAAGCGGGTGTTGATCCGTCTATGAAGTGGATTCATCGACTGGATCAAAAAGAGCGACGTAGGTCTCGTTCGTAGCTTTCGGCGCGTCGCCCGAAGGTGTAGAACACCTGTTCCATATATCATTTCTTATAGATGGCGCATTTTGCCCCCACTTATCCACAGGTAAGCAGGTGTGCAATGTGGTTTGCCCATGGTCAGGCATATCGTCATTGTGTGTCCTCGGAGAGGGGATCACACTTCAAAGGCCAGAATAATCGTCAGCCGGTGAGGCTCGGATCTTAAGAAGGACATCATGGCAGGTCGCAAGAATGCACCCGTGTCTGCTCCCAAGGGAAATGACCGCAACAAGGCGCTCGAAGTAGCGCTTTCTCAGATTGATAAGCAATTCGGTAAGGGCTCTGTCATGCGCTTGGGCGACGACTCGCGTCCGCCGGTACAGGTGATTCCCACCGGTTCGCTTGCTCTGGATGTTGCTCTCGGCATCGGTGGCTTGCCACGTGGTCGTGTCATCGAAATCTACGGACCCGAATCCTCCGGTAAGACCACCGTTGCTCTCCATGCTGTCGCCAGCGCTCAAAAGGCTGGCGGTAACGCAGCGTTCATTGACGCTGAACATGCTCTTGACCCGGTATATGCAAAGGCACTGGGTGTGGATACGGACGCTCTGCTGGTTTCTCAGCCCGATACCGGTGAACAGGCCCTTGAAATTGCAGATATGTTGATCCGCTCCGGTGGTATCGACATTATTGTTATTGACTCGGTTGCAGCCCTCGTTCCTAAGGCTGAAATCGAAGGCGAAATGGGCGATTCCCATGTTGGTCTTCAGGCTCGCCTGATGAGCCAAGCACTTCGTAAGATCACGGGTGCGCTTTCTGCCACTGGGACCACGGCCATTTTCATTAACCAGCTACGTGAAAAGATCGGCGTATTCTTTGGTTCTCCCGAAACGACAACGGGTGGCAAGGCTCTGAAGTTCTACGCATCGGTTCGCATTGATGTTCGTCGCATTGAAACCTTGAAGGAAGCGGGAGCCCCGGTCGGTAACCGCACGCGTGCCAAGGTCGTGAAGAACAAGATGGCGCCACCCTTCAAGCAGGCCGAATTCGACATCGTCTACGGCAAGGGCATCTCGCGTGAAGGTTCGATTATCGACATGGGTGTTGAGGCTGGCGTCGTGCGTAAGTCGGGATCCTGGTTTACTTACGGGGACGATCAGCTTGGACAGGGCAAAGAAAACGTCCGTCAGTTCCTGATCGATAACCCTGAACTTGCCACAGAGATCGAAAACAAGATTCTGGCAGCCCTCGGAATCGGTGAACCACTTGAGCCCGAAGATGAAAACCAAGATCTTCCTGACATCGATCCGATGGAAGACGCAGGTTTCTAACACCAATGGTTCGTTATCTGGATCCTGAAGATCATCCGGAGCTCGAACGAACGTGCAAGGCGCGCTCCTCAGTCGGAGAGCGTCTTGCGCGCTTAAAAGAGAAGAATGCTGCTCTGACGGGCACTGAAGCGATCGAAGCGGCGCGTGAAGTTGCTCTTCGACAGCTTGATTCTCGGAGTCGTTCGACTGGCGAATTGCGTAGCGCTATCGTCGCAAAAGGTTTCTCAACCGAGACTGTCGACGAAGTGATCGATCGCCTCCAACAGGTTGGGTTGGTTGATGATGCTGCTTTTGCTCGCATGCTTGTTCATGATCGTTTTGAACTTGGTGGGAAGACCGGGCGAGCACTCGTTGAAGAACTACGACGTAAAGGACTGTCGCGCGCTGACATTGAGCAAGCACTTGCTTTGATAAAACCTGATGATGAAGCGAACAAGGCATTCGATCTTGCCTTGCGAAAGCGCAGGTCAATGGGCAGTGTCAGTCGCCAAGTTGCCTATCGTCGGCTGGTTGGTATGTTGAGCAGAAAAGGGTATTCGCCTTCGGTTGTCTCAAGTGCCGTCTTGCAGGTGCTTGCTGATGACGTCGAAGCTGAAGACAACGAATAGCACACCATGCTTTGTGGCTGTGCGTTGAGTGGAAGAACCTCATGCCTGTAGAAGAAGCAGTTGAACTGATTCAACAATGCTCACTGAATCATGTCACCGTCAGCGTTGCTGAATCACTGACCGGTGGAAAACTGTGCTCCACATTGGTTGATGTGCCGGGAGTATCAGCTGTCCTTCTTGGCGGAGTGTGCACCTATGACACCAAATTAAAAGCTCAGATCCTGGGTGTTGATCCCAGCCTGTTACAGTCATTCGGTCCCGTTGACCGGCGCGTTGCAATTCAAATGGCGCGCGGAGTCTGCGAGCTCACTGGTTCAGACCTTGGCATTGCAACGACGGGGGTTGCTGGTCCCGGACCGCAGGGACTTCATCCTGCCGGAACCGTGCATGTCGCCTGCGTGATGGGCGCTGTTGAGCGCCATCGCCTCTTCCACTTCATGGGGGACAGGGAAGCGGTACGCAACCAGAGTGTTAGTGCAGCTCTCAGCCTTGCCCACGATGTTCTTCACTTCACCCGAACCGATGGGAATGATTAAACTGTCCGCGATGGAAACGAATATAGACGAAGCATCTCAGGTAGCTCTTCCGCGCACCTATGCGATTAAAACGCTGGGATGCCAGATGAACGTTCACGACTCTGAGCGTATGGCTGGCTTGCTGGAAGAAGCTGGACTCATCCCGGTTGACCGTGTTCCTGCAGCTCAGGCACGAGCAACTGATGCCGGTGACATGGGTGCCGACGTTGTTGTTATCAACACCTGCTCGGTTCGCGAGAACGCTGCGACGAAGCTGTATGGCAACCTCGGTCAGCTCGCGTCGGTAAAACGTGAACGTCCGGGCATGCAGATCGCCGTCGGTGGATGTCTTGCGCAACAGATGCGTGACGGCATTATCGATAAGGCTCCATGGGTTGATGCAGTGTTTGGAACACACAATATTGATGTGCTCCCCGCCCTGTTGAAGCGTGCTGAACACAACCGCAAAGCTGCTGTCGAAATCGAAGAATCGTTGAAGGTCTTCCCGTCGACTCTGCCCACTCACCGCGAATCCGCGTACGCTGCGTGGGTTTCAATCTCCGTGGGTTGCAACAACACGTGCACCTTCTGCATCGTTCCTCATCTGCGCGGTAAAGAACGAGATCGTCGTCCAGGAGAGATTCTGTCCGAAGTTCAGGCGGTCGTCTTAGAAGGTGCGATCGAAGTGACGTTGCTGGGACAGAACGTCAATTCATATGGTGTCGGTTTCGGTGAACGAGGCGCATTCGCCTCTCTCCTTCGCTCAGTGGGGCAGATCGAGGGTCTCGAACGCGTACGTTTCACATCACCTCACCCGGCTGCCTTCACGGACGATGTGATTGCGGCGATGGCTGAAACTCCTACCGTGATGCCCAGCCTTCATATGCCACTTCAATCTGGCTCCGATGCGGTGCTTCGTCAGATGCGACGTTCCTACAGGCGCGAAAAGTTCATGGGTATTCTCGAAAGAGTCCGCGCCGCGATTCCCGATGCTGCGATTACGACAGACATCATTGTTGGCTTCCCCGGTGAAACCGAAGAAGACTTCCAACAGACGCTGGACGTTGTCGAACAGGCTCGATTCTCGTCAGCGTTCACGTTCCTCTATTCCCCGCGTCCGGGTACGCCAGCTGCCGATCGTGAAGACCAGGTTCCCGATGATGTCGCACTGGAACGCTACAAGCGCCTCGTTGCTCTTCAAGAGCGAATTTGCGCGGAAGATAATGCTGCATTGGAAGGCACCACGGTCGAGGTCCTGATCTCTGAGGGCGACGGTCGTAAAGATGGTGAAACACTGCGCGTTACCGGGCGAGCCCGCGATAATCGCTTGGTGCACGTTGCTTTGCCGGAGGGCATCAGCGAAGCAGATAAGCCACGTCCTGGCGACATGGTGACCGCTACCGTCACTCACGGCGCCCCGCACCACTTGATCGCAGATTCGGCTCTGACAGGTGGTGGTCTATGGACTATGCGCCGTACGCGCGCAGGCGATGCATGGGAGCGTCGCCAAGCTCATGAGGAAGACGAACGCGTGTCGTTGGGTATTCCGAAGATCCGCGTGGGACGACCTCACTGAAACTGCTCGGTTCCCTATAGACGCATAGCAGGTGTGCTCCGCTCGACGAGCGATGCGCACCTGCTATTTCGTTTCGCGAATCGCGCACCAATCGTGTGCGCACTGATCAAGACTTACGCGTGTGCCAGCAAAGCCGGCATTTCGTTCAATGCTTGCAGTGTCACTCCCAGTCCGCGACGCACCATCGCATGGATCTGACGGTCTGACATTCCCTTGCCAGCGAAGAAACGGGTCGCCAAGATAACGACCTTGCTATCTTCAGTTTCAAGAGCGAACGTGGTCGGCTGAAGATGGTCGACGTTCCACTTATTGGTGAGTTCGTTCAGGCGAGGCATGTCGAGCTTAGCTGCTCTCTCAGCGTCGAGCTCCATGCGTGCTTCGATCTGAATCCACGGCGAATCTGCTGGTTCGCGGTGAATCTGGATGCGAGCACCCTCAACATCAGTGATAACAACGAATTCGTTTGAGCCGTGGGACAGTCCATCTCCAGCAACAACGTTTTCAATTCGTTCAATGCTGACCTCAGAAACCTCGGTACCCCACTTTTCAGCGGCTTCATCAGCTTCCATGCCCGGTGCCGGCGTAGCGGTCTGGGACAGGTGCTGGATCGGTGACTCGGTCAGTGGTGAGGCGCCGTCACCCATCGAAAATGACTTCCATTCAGGCATTGGAGGCCTCCTTTGTCCACGGGTCAACGTACATCTGGTCAAGACGGTTTTGGACCGCGATGGATGCGAGCACGAACTGCTGGACCTCTTCTGCCAGCTGCTCATGAGTCGCCCCAGCTACCCAGTTGAAGCAGTGGAAGAGGCGGATACCGATCATCCCTTGCTCGCTGGTGTAGGTTGTCGCCTTCGGCACGTATGTTGAAGCGTTCAACGTGCGCATTGTTTCAAGCAGAGCTTGCTGGTGCGACGGGTGGAAGAAGCGGGGGTAGTCGACAACGCCCTGTGCTGGAGACGTGGGCGGGACGATGAATCGGATTGTACGGTTTGGAAGCAGAGCAGCAACTTGATCCTTGGACGAAATGAAGGGGAAAACGCCCATGTCTTCAAGTGCGCGTGCAATGCGGTCGATGGTGACCGGATCTGTTGTTGTCACACTCATACTGCTACCTTACGGGGTTTGGTAGACGGCGGGAAATAGGAAGTGCCATTTAGACTGAACCCATGGCTGACACTCATTCTTTAATCCCAAGCGCTGATGCGCGCTGCACCACGTCTGATGCTCAGGTGGGGGATTGTGAGAGCCAGGCGATGACTCTAGCGAATCCGTCGCAACTGATTGTTGCTGTTGTTGGACCGACAGCGTCGGGCAAGTCTGATTTGGCTCTGGATCTTGCCGAAGAATTGGGCAGATGCTGGGGAGCAAATGGCGGTCAGATCGTGAGTGCTGATGCACTTCAGCTGTATCGGGGCATGGATGTTGGCACGGCGAAGACGCCGCTGGAGGAACGTCGCGGGATTCCTCACTATCAACTCGATGTTCTCGACATCAGTCAGGAAGCGTCGGTTGCCCACTATCAGAGGCATGCGCGAGCGGACCTAGAGGCGATCCACGGCGAGGGAAGCGTTGCGATCGTTGCCGGCGGTTCGGGTCTTTATCAACGTGCGTTGCTCGATCATATTGAGTTCCCTGGAACAGATCCGAAAGTACGCTCTGCACTGGAAGAAGAAGCGGAAGGCCCGCTGGGCAGTCGGGGGCTTCATGGCAAACTCGAGGCCCTCGATCCGGTGTCTGCTTCTCGCATTGATCCGCACAATGCTCGTCGTATTATTCGTGCCCTCGAAGTCATTGAACTGACTGGCAAACCCTACTCGTCGCATATGCCGGTCAAAGAGTTCGTGAAGCCGTCTGTGATGATCGCGATCCGCCGTGACCTCGATGAATTGGATCGACGCATTGTTCTTCGCACCCAGATGATGTTTGATGACGGTCTGATTGAAGAGACTCGCGCCCTGATCGATCAGGGTTTGCGCGATGCGAAGACGGCGTCAAAGGCGACGGGGTATGCCCAGGCAATTGCGGTGATCGATGGGCAGATGAGCATCGATGAAGCGAAGGAATCGATCGCTATCGCGACCAGGCAGTTGGCCAGGCGTCAGATCAAGTGGTTGCGCCCTGACCATCGCGTGATCTGGATCGATGCCGAAGACGGAACCTCGAAGAACGACCTGCTGGACCGGGCACTGAAGATTGTCCAAAAAACGGCGGACGACTACGCCGGCGCGCAGACCCACTAGCGTTAACGATATGACTGCTCTACGTCCCTCCACTCGTATTGCGAAAGCCCACGGCACTGGGAATTCTTTCGTTGTCTACACAGATGCCGATGACACAAACGATATCGATGCTGTAGAGGTGCGTCGTCTCTGCTCGCCTGCGTTCGGTATCGGCGCTGATGGGCTGATGCGTGCCGTCATGAAGGATGGTCGCTGGTTCATGGACTACCGCAATTCCGACGGGTCGATCGCGGAAATGTGCGGCAACGGTATCCGCGTCTTTGTTGATCATCTGCGCCGCGAAGGCCTGATAACCGATGAGGAAATTGAGGTGGGCACCAGAGGGGGAGTTCGCACTGTCCGCGTTATCGATCAGGGGGGTGAGGCCGAGGTCCTGTACCGCGTTGACATGGGTCCGGCTCGATCCAGTGGAACGGCCGACATTGACGTGACGATCCCGGGCATTGAGCAGACCCTGCGCGGAGTATATGTGGATATGCCGAACCCACATACGGTTGTCGCGCTTGCGGGCGAAGAGGAACTCCACAACATTATCTTCCCGACCACTGATGCGTCCGAAGCCCCCGAGGTTATGCGCCCCACCTATGCGCCCTCGAATGAGCGCGGTACAAACCTTGAAGCCGTCGTTGACCTGACCGGCCCGGAGGATCAGAGTGGCCACATTCGTCTGCGCGTCCTTGAACGCGGAGTGGGTGAGACCCTTGCGTGTGGCACGGGATGTTGTGCGTCGGCCCTTGCAACGGCTATTCGTCGAGGTGAGGGAGCGCCGGCCTCGTGGATCGTTGACGTGCCGGGAGGTCGCGTGTGGGTTGATCTGGACGATGTCCTGAGCTGGGAGAACGGTCAGCCACATGTCACCGACGCTTCAGTGATTCTGACCGGTCCTGCGACTCGCGTTGCTACATTCGAACTCGTCTGAGCCTGTTTCTCTCGCTCAAAGGTCTGCGTCACCCATAAAAAGTGGGGGCAGAAGTTCAGGCGCCCGAACGAACCTTGATAATGCGGTAGCCCTTCTTTGACGCGTACTTTTCAGCGTCGTATCCGCGGCCGTTCAGCCATGAAATGAGGGAATCGGCGCCAAGGTTTCGCTGCACAACAAGATAAGCGACACCCGTGGGGCTCAGGCGGTCGAGCCACCGCACCAGCAGAGCATGCAGAGCCTCTTTGCCGATACGGATCGGCGGGTTTGACCATATGACGTCAAAACGAACGTCATCGGTGGTCACGGCTGCAAGGGCCTCGTCTTCGCTCATCGCGCGCACATTGGTGCAACCGTGAGACGTGGCGTTCCGGCGCGTGAGATCAATCGCCCGATCGTTCACATCAACAGCCCAGACGGTAGCTTCAGGCGCTTCCTTTGCCATTGCCAGAGCAATCGGACCCCAACCGCATCCCACATCAAGGAAAGTGCCGGTGGCGGGAAGGCAAGGAGCTTCGGCAAGAAGCTGGCGAGTTCCTAAATCCAGACGGCTGGTCGAAAACACCTTCGATGAGACGGACATGTCGAAGTTATGGCCTCGTACGCTGTAGGTCAGCTTCGATATCTCGTCGGCGCGAGCAGGGCTGGAATGAGAAAAATACTGTTGATTCACGCTCTTTAGCCTAGCGGGTTGACTGCCTGGCAACGAACGCACTGAGAGGGGCGTAGGTCGCACGCCGACCGAATAGGTGCCACACTTAGAGGGCAGACATACGCGGAAGGAACTGAATGGACAATCCCGGATTCTCGGCTGACGACGAATTGGCACAACAGCGCGCGAATGACGTTGTTGCACGCATTCTGGCGCGTCGAGGCACGGCGCTGGAATCCACCGCCGGTCAAGATCACTCCGCAGATGCTGGCGACCTTGAACGAGAGGCACGTGCCGGTACCCGTCGTATCCAGGGTTATGCCAACGATCGTGAGGAAATCTCCGAAGTCGAATACCGCCAGGTTCGCCTCGAAAAGGTTGTCCTTGTCGGTCTGCGGACGACGCAGACCGAAGAAGAAGTCGAGACTTCGCTACGTGAGCTTGCTGCGCTCGCGCAAACCGCCGGATCTCAGGTCCTCGATGCGGTCGTGCAAAAACGGGTGAAGCCGGATCCTGCCACCTATCTGGGGTCAGGTAAAGCGAAAGAGCTCGCGGGGATCGTGCGCGCCGTTGAAGCCGATACCGTCATTGTTGATGAGGAATTGGCCCCTTCCCAGCGACGCGGACTGGAAGATGTTGTCGACGCAAAGGTCGTTGATCGCACCGCTCTCATCCTCGACATTTTCGCTCAGCACGCGAAGTCGCGTGAAGGTAAGGCGCAGGTCGAGTTGGCTCAGCTCGAATACTTGCTTCCCCGTCTTCGCGGCTGGGGCGATTCGATGTCCCGCCAGGCGGGTGGTCGAGTTGCGGGTGGTGCGGGTATCGGTTCACGAGGTCCGGGCGAAACGAAGATCGAATTGGATCGTCGTCGCATTCGCACGCGCATGGCGAAGCTCCGCGAAGAAATACGAAAGATGGAGCCTGCCCGGCGCACTCAGCGTTTATCGCGTCGTCGCGGAGCTGTCCCTTCCGTCGCTATTGTTGGCTACACGAATGCTGGTAAGTCCACTCTGCTCAACCAACTGACGGGCGCAGGGGTCCTGGTTGAAGACGCTCTGTTCGCCACCCTTGATCCGACGGTGCGTCGGACTCAGACAGCGGATGGTCGCGAATACACGCTGTCAGACACGGTTGGTTTTGTTCGGAATCTTCCCACCCAGCTGGTTGAAGCATTCCGCTCTACCTTGGAAGAAGCGGGCGAAGCCGACCTGCTCGTTCACGTTGTGGATGCCGCGCACCCCGATCCGGTGGGACAAGTTGAGGCTGTCCACCAGGTGTTGGGTGAAATTGAGGGGGCTCTCGGTATCCCCGAAATTATCGTGCTGAACAAAGCCGATCTTGCATCTGCAGAGCAGTTAGCACTGCTTCGCACCTACTTCCCGTCGTCGGTAGCAGTATCCGGATACACGGGCTTTGGAGTCGATGAACTTCGCCATCGCATTGAAGAAGCTCTACCCAGGCCTCGTATTCAGATTGACTGCGTGATCCCATATTCGCGTGGCGACCTGGTCCATCAGATCCACGAGGATGGCGAAGTCGATCACGAAGAATATGTTGCCGAAGGAACGCGCATTCGAGCTCGAGTTGATGAGCACCTTGCAGCGCTCATCCGTGACGTGGCGCTACCGGTCGCTACCGAAGGTGCCCCCTATACTCGCCAGGACAGTGGCGAATGAGTGAGGAAGTAGGACCGGGAAACTCCGAAGCCAGCAAGGCCATCGAGGTTCTTGATGCGGTGATCGAATCAATGGGTGGCACGCAACGTGATGGCCAGCGACGAATGGTCACCGATATCAGCGAGGCCCTGAATTCTGACGGTCATATTTTGATCCAGGCGGGCACCGGTACGGGTAAGTCGATTGGCTACCTCGCGCCACTTCTCAGTCACTGCGTTGCAACTGGCGAGCGCGGCCTCGTCACCACCGCGACTTTGGCACTCCAGAGGCAGATTCTGACGAAAGACGCGCCTGCGGTCCAAGACGCAGTTGCGAAAGTGACGGGTATTCGTCCCACTGTCGCTGTGCAAAAGGGCTGGTCAAACTATCTGTGTTTGAACCGTGTCAACGGTGGGTATCCGGACGAGGGCACACTGTTCGACCCGGCACATGCCCCGTCGGCACACTCGTCGACTTCCGCGCTTGGCAAAGAGGTTCTGCGTCTTCGTCAATGGGCGAAGGAAACCGATACTGGTGATCGTGATGATCTGGTCCCCGGTGTTGATGACCGAGCGTGGAGGCATGTCAGCGTCGCCAAACGTGAGTGTTTAGGCAAGACCTGCCCCTACGTTGATGACTGTTTCGCCCAGCAGGCGCGGGAGGCAGCCGGAGAGGCTGACCTGGTGGTCACGAACCATTCTCTATTTGGCATCCATTGCACGTCGCCGAACGATCTGTTTGAAGACATTGGTCCAGTCGTTGTCGACGAAGCCCACGAACTTGCTGAGAGAGTACGAAGCCAGGCGACGATGACGCTATCGCAGGCCATGATTCATCGCGTATCACGCAGGCTTCGAACCAACGCGAAGCTTGAAACTGATGCTCTTGATATGGCTACAGTCGATTTTGTTGCCGCTCTGACCCCGTGCGGGGAGGGGCTGATGGGCTCTCGTCCTCAGGCGCTTGTCGGCGCATTAGCGCTGCTCGATAATGTCTCACGCGAACTCGGAACTCAGCTACAGGCGTCATCTGCTGATCAAGCAGACAAGATACTTGCGCGCGGGTCCCTGGACGAATTGCGGGACTTTATCGCCGGATGGAGTGAGGACCCGGCATCGATGGCGACTTTTGTGACGAAAGATGACGCGGGGAATATGTCGCTGAATCTAGCGCCCCTTGACGTTGCGCTTCCCGTTGGGTCCAAAGGGTTCTCAGGTAGGCCGGCAATCTTGACCTCAGCGACTCTGACGTTGGGTGGTTCTTTCGACCAGATGGCACGCGATTGTGGATTCATGGTGTCGAAGCAGCCGTGGACGTCGCGCGATGTGGGCACCCCTTTCGATCCGGCGCGCCAGGGGATTCTCTATATTGCTTCCGGCTTGCCAGATCCTGGGCCGGGTGGGTTGTCTGACGCTGCTACGGATGAATTGGTGGCCCTTGCCCAGGCGTCCGATGGGGGAATGTTGGCGCTGTTCAGTTCGTGGAAGGCAGCGAATCAGGGGTACGAGGCTCTGAAGGATCGGACAGAACTCACCGTGTATCGCCAGGGAGATGAAACCTTGAGCGTGCTGGTTGACCGATTCCGTAGGGAGCGCGATGCGTGTTTGGTTGGCACCTTGTCGTTGTGGCAGGGTGTTGATGTTGTGGGCGACTCGTGTCGACTGGTCGTCATCGACCGCATTCCATTCCCGCACCCCGATAATCCGGTGACGAAGGCTCTGTCCCAGGATGCCGATGCGCGTGGTATTGGAGGGTTTTGGGGTGTTTCTCTTCCTCATGCCGCGCTTCTGATGGCGCAGGGGGCTGGGCGTCTGATTCGATCGGCGTCGGACAGGGGAGTGGTGGCGATCCTTGATCGTCGTGTGGACACGAAGTCCTATGGTGGATACCTGCTGAATTCGTTGCCGAGAATGTGGGTCACACGCGATCAGGAGGTCGTGAAAGGGGCCCTAAGTCGCTTGTCCAAGGTTAATTGTTAACAATATCCTGAAATTGGGTGACGTAGTTACCTTGAAGCAATGCGAAATCGAGATAATGTGATTCAAGTTTGAGACTATGAGACTACTCAACGAGGAAGGAAGGCATCGTGCCTGGACGTGTGAATAGCTTGTATCCCCCGAAGTCATCGGGTCGTCCGTCAAAGATCGCTGTCGTGGGGGCTGGGGCCGTTGGCACGGCAGTCGCCTACGCGTGCGCAATGCGCGGTGATGCTCGAACAATCGTTCTTCAGGACATTAACAAGGCCAAGGTTGAAGCCGAAGCTCTCGACATGGCACACGGTATTCAATTCACTCCGTGTGGCAGTGTTGAAGGCTCAGACGATGTTGAAATCGTCCGTGGGTCTGACCTTGTGATTGTGACCGCTGGTGCCAAGCAGAGGCCGGGGCAGTCGCGCCTTGAACTTGCTGGTTCAACTGTTGAACTGATGAAGAAGATTGTTCCGAACCTTCAAAACGTTGCGCCAGACGCAATCTTCATGTTCATCACGAATCCCGTGGATGTTGTTACCTATGTGGCGCTGAAGCTGACCGGTCTACCACGCAATCAGGTATTTGGATCTGGCACTGTGCTTGATACGTCGCGTCTGCGCTACCTGGTGTCGCGTGAAACCGGCGTGGCTACCCAGAATATTCACGCCTACATTGCTGGTGAACATGGTGACTCAGAAGTTGCACTGTGGTCCTCCGCTGAGATTGGTAATGTTCCCCTTGAGCACTGGGGGCCAACCTTGGAGGGTAAACCGTTCGATATTGGATTGCGTAAACGCATTGCTCAGGATGTTGTTGAGTCTGCCTACAAGATCATTGAAGGCAAGGGTGCGACAAACTACGCAATTGGTCTTGCCGCATCGAATATTGCGAGTGCCGTCCTGAGAGACGAAAATCGTGTTCTTACCGTCTCTAGCCTGCTGGAGGACTGGGAAGGCATCTCGGATGTCTGCATGGCTGCGCCGACAATCGTTGGTCGTTCGGGTGCGGGCAGGGTCCTGAATCCGCCGTTGACGCTGAATGAGCGCGATGGTCTGACTGCCTCTGCGACGCGCCTGCGTCAGGTGGCAAGGGACTTGGGCTTCTAAGTTCTGTATCTGTCCAGTGTGGGGAGTGCCCGTTGGGTGCTCCCCACACGTGTGTGCTGTGCGAGCAGGGGTACGAGGCCGGGGCTACGCCCCGGAAGCGACTATGCCAAGGAACGCAGGACGGTGACCACCTTGCCCAAAATGGTGGCTTCATCGCCTGGGATGGGGGCGTAGGATTCGTTGCATGGCAGGAGCCACATATGGCCGTCTGTCTTTGAGAACACCTTGACCGTAGCTTCGCCGTCGATCATGGCGGCAACGATTTCTCCCTGGGATGCGTTCGATTGGGAACGAACAACGACGAAGTCGCCGTCCAGAATGCCGGCGTCCACCATGGACTCTCCGCTGACCTCCAGCATGAACATTTGCCCGTGGCCGGTAAGTCGAGTGGGTAGCTCGAAAACATCTTCCACGTACTGCTCTGCTGTGATCGGAGCGCCCGCGGCAATACGGCCAACCAGGGGGATTGACGAACTGTCTTCGTCAACGTGTCCGGCTGGCAGGTCAATGGTGACCACGTTCGTGACTGTTTGAGGTGCCGGAGTAGTTGGCGCGTCCACGCCGAGCTCCTGTTTCGCTGTTACGGAGAGTTCAAGGGCGCGCGGTAAGCCGGGGACTCGTTGGAGGTAGCCGGCGCGTTCCAGTGCGTCCAAGTGGTACTTCACGGTTGATGGGGAAGCAAGGTGTGCGCGTTGGGCAATCTCTCTGACAGAGGGAGGAAAACCGTGCGCGCTGACCTCTTCGTGAATGACAAGAAGGATCTCTCGCTGGCGACTAGTCAGCGTTGCTTTGTCTGTCATGAGGTTCTCCGTGAGGTTGCGTGCAATTCGGTTTCTACATGGTTGCTGATGCACTTGTTAGGTCAGATTATCTGATTCTGACGCGAAAATGAAACATTTGTTCGAATAAGTCTCGACTTTTGTTTGAAGACCTGTTATCGTACAAGTGTTCGACGAACATATGTTCGATACGTTGTGAAGGAGATCCTCATGAATGCATGTGCCGGTGCTACTCTTGCCCACGACGCTCATCCACACCTGCACCTTGTTCAGGGGATGGCTGATGGCGCCGATGTGGTCTCGATTGAGTCTGCTCCTTCCGCTCGTCGGCGCAAGGGCGTTCTTCGTCAAGATGATCCTGCAACGCGTCGTCGTCCGGCTTGTCGCCACCAATCGGTCGTGGTTCAATCGACCATGTCGATCGGACATGTCGTTCGTGGCGTGTGTGCGACGCTCGCTCTCAGCGTTGTTGCGGGCCTGGCTGGATTCGCCCTGGCTCCCGATGTCTATTCAGGTCCGACCATTGAACATGCTGTGACCGGTGGGGAATCGGTCTGGTCGCTGGCTCAAGGCGTTGATACCGATCGCAACCTGGAAGATGTTGTGACAGATATTCAGCGTTTGAATGGCATCGAAGGTGGCTTGCAGGTGGGGCAGAAGGTTATCCTTCCGCTGAACTAACACTCAGGTCACCCCCACCTCATGCGCGTTTCTTTTTCGTCTTTCTTATTTGCCGTGTAGCGTTAAAGGCGTGCATTGCCCTTTCTGTCATAACCCAGATTCACGAGTCGTCGATACCCGCATCGCAGATGATGGTGCCTCGATTCGTCGTCGTCGCGCGTGCACATCATGTAAGAGGCGTTTCACCACGCTTGAAACATCCTCGTTCCAAGTCGTGAAGCGCGCCGGTGTCGTCGAGCCTTTCTCGCGCAACAAGGTTGTTTCCGGTGTGAAGAAAGCATGCCAAGGGCGCCCCGTTTCTGACGACGATCTCGCAATCCTGGCGCAACAGGTTGAAGAACAACTCCGCTTAACCGGAGTTTCAAACGTCTCTTCCGATGAAGTTGGAAAAGCGATTCTTCCCTTCCTCCGTGACCTCGACGAAATCGCCTACCTTCGTTTTGCTTCCGTCTATCGAGCCTTTAATACCCTCGAAGACTTCGAAGAAGCCATCCGCATCCTGCGTGAGCGTAATAAAGACAATGCCTCCGCATCCACTTCGGGCTCACACTCTTCATCCAAGACGAAGAAGGCGCTATCGAACCGAGAGATTCTGGATTCTCTACTCGACTCGTGATTAAACGTTTCGGCGTCACCGTGACAGCTAGTCGTTCTTTCGATTCGTAAACTGGCGAATTTTAGTTGTCGCAGAGTCGGCGACCTCCATTACCTGTTCGCGAACACGCTTACGCATGACCTTTCCAAGCTGGGAGCGAGGAAGCTCCGTCATCACCACGAGCTGGCGTGGTAGGGCATAGTGAGCAATAGACTTTTCGGCCCACTGGCGAACATCAGCAAGAGTGATCGAAGCGCCGGCTTCAAGGACAATTGCTGCGACGACATCTTCGCCGGTCGAGCCGGCAGGAATACCGATAACCGCTACGTCGCGAACTCCTGGCATAGAGCGAACAGCGTTCTCAACCTGGCTGGGGTACACGTTAAAACCAGAGGCGTTAATCATTTCCTTACGACGATCGGCCATGTAGATGAAGCCGTCGCGCACCTGGACAAGGTCGCCCGTACGAAGCCAGCCCTCTTCGGTGAAGATCTCAGCTGTTTCCTCCGGCTGCTCCCAGTATCCGGAGAACACCTGGGGGCCTCGTGCAATGAGTTCGCCAATTTCACCGTCTTCGACATCCTTCGTCGGATTATCTTGGTCGACAATGCGGATTTGCGTGGACGGATAGGGAACGCCAAGAGCGCCCGGGCGACGGTTCTTTGCTAGAGGGGAACCTAGGAGGATCGGTGAGGCTTCGGTCATGCCATAGCCTTCAATCATCAACCCGCCAGTCTTTTCTTCCCAGCGTGATGCCAAATCAGCAGACAGTGGCATAGCGCCCGAAAGTGAGAACGTCATCGACGTCAGATCGACATCCATGGTGGCTGCCGTAGTCAGCAAACGTTCGTACATTGGTGGAACACCAAGGAAGAACGTACAGGGAAGACGCTTCTGGCTGGTCAGAATCATGGTTGTGTCGAATTTCGGAAATAGCGCAATTGTGGCACCCAAACGCAAGCCCGACAACAAGCCAATGGTGAAGCCAAACGCATGGAACAGGGGAAGAACGCAGTAGAACACTTCAGCGTTCTCGTGCAGGATCGGCACCCATGCGATCGACTGGGCAATGTTCGCCATCAAATTACGGTGTGTAATGCAGGCAGCCTTCGGAACACCTGTCGTACCGCCCGTATGAATCAGTAGCGCCGGATCGTCAGGACTCGCAGGGCAAGAAGTGGTCCAGCGTGGAGCTTGATCTACAGCCTGGTCCCACGAACGAGCCCATGATGGGGGACGCGTCGACAAAGCGTCACGCTTCGTGCGAGCAGACTTGATCGGAAGCTTCAAAAGCAACTGGCTCGGACCGGGAAGAGCCTTCGTCAGGTTGACAGCAAAAACCGTGGTCGCACGATCAAGGAACGTCAGCTTCGACAGGGTCTTTTCCCATGCAATGACAACGCGTGCGCCGTGGCGGTTAAACTCCTCGTGAATTTCGTGGTCAGGAGCCAAAGGATTGTGCTCAACCACGATTGCGCCAAGGTGCATCGTCGCAAGAATTGCAACAACGTGCTGAGGACAGTTTGGCATCGCTAGGGCAACTCGATCCCCCTGGCGAACTCCTGCATTGGCCAGCACAGTTGCTGCCCTGCGTACGCGCGTCATCAGTTGCGCGTACGTGGTTGGGCGCGAGAAGAAGTCCAGAGCAATCTGATGCGGATAACGTTTCGCTACCTCTTCAACCATCGCAGGAATGGTCTGATCCGGCACCTCAATAGTTTCAGGGACGCCGGGGGCGTATTGGGCTCGAAGCTGGTCAGTAAGAGTCACGTTGTCCTCCGATTCTTTACTACCTACGATACCGTAGGTTAGTTGGGACCAGGCCGAGAAAAGACCACATAAGCGTTTTTCCTACAGGGTCGTCGTAATCAGACGAATAGTGTCCTTCATCGAGCGAATCTTCTCGATCGCATCGATCGGAAGTTCGGAAGAAATGTCGGTCAGCACATAGCCGGTTGATCCTGCAGTTCCCAGAATCTGACCACCAACATTCGCGCCCATCTCGGCAAAGGTGTGGTTGATATTCGCCAGAACACCGGGAGTGTTCTTGTGGATCAGACGAATCCTGTAGCGAGACTCTTGCGAAGCATTCAAGCTGAGGTTCGGCAGGTTGATCGACATGTCGGTTGAGCCGGTGTCCTGGTAGTCACTGATTTTCCCCGCGACGAAACGACCAATATCGTACTGAGCCTCTTCCGTTGAACCACCGATGTGTGGAGTAAGAATAACGTTATCCAGCTTGATCAAAGGTGAATCAAAAGGATCGCCATTCTTCTTCGGTTCTTGGGGAAACACGTCAACGGCAGCGCCGGCCAAGTGACCCGACACCAGCGCATCATGCAGGGCATCAATGTCGACGATAAAACCTCGCGACAAATTGATGAACAGCGCACCGGGCTTCATCATCGCGAACTCACGAGCGCCAAACAGATTGGAATTTGTTTCCTGACCATCAACGTGGATCGACACGATATCCGCTTCGCGCAATACGGATTCCATCGTCGGCATCTGGGTGGCGTTGCCCAGAGACAGGCGCTCGGCCATATCGTAGAAGATAACGTTCAAGCCCATTGCTTCAGCAAGCACGGACAGCTGAGTGCCGATATTGCCGTAGCCAATAATGCCAAGCGTGTGACCGCGAACCTCGTGTGCACCATCAGCGCTCTTGTCCCAAATGCCACGGTGGAGGCGAGAATTCTTCACGGTGACGCGACGCGACAGGTCAATGATTTCGCCGATTGCCAGTTCCACAACGGAACGCGTATTCGAATACGGAGCATTAAAGACCGAGATGCCCAGCTCGGTGGCTGCTTCCAGGTCGATCTGGTTCGTCCCAATGCAGAAAGCGCCAATCGCTTTGATCTGCGGGTTGGCTTCGAGAACGCGTCGCGTCACTTGGGTCTTCGAGCGAAGACCCAAGTACTCCACGCCCTCGAGGGCTTTAATCAGCTCATCTTCGTCCAAGGCACCCGCGTGGCGAGACACATCAATCTCGTTCTTTGCGAAAACCTCGTCAGCAACCTTATGGGGATTCTCAAGCAACAGTGCGCGTGTCATGCCACCATAGTGCCAGAAAAACACCAAGCGATTGCACAAGTGTTCGTGCTACGGATAGAACCGTCTTACCACTGATCCATTCCCCTGGGAAGATCGCTCGAAGTGATAGCAACCAAATCATGCGTCGCACGAGTCAAGGCGACGAACAGGTCACCAACACCTTCAGCAAAGATCTCGCCGGGCTCAACCACGATAACGGTGTCGAACTCAAGCCCCTTGGAACTCGAGGCACTGAGCAAAGCAATCCGCGAATCAAGTGCGCTCTCACCTGTGGAATCGGCATGCCATGCGTGGCCTCGTGAATCTGAAACCAGAATCGCGACCCTGCCGCTTCCTTCACCCGAAGTGGCATCAAGTCGCTCACACGCCTGCGATGCCGCCTGAATTGCTGCCGCCCACGCCGGCGAATCCTCGCGTGCGACCAGATCCGTATCCGCTTCAACAGTCACGACGCGGTAGCAGTCCTCAACGTCGCGGACCGCGCTCATCGGGTGAATGACAGGCTTACCTGCGCGTGCCATCACGGCCTCAGCGATGGCGGTCAATGTCGCCGGAGTACGGTAGGACACCGTCAGAACAAATTCATCGCTGTAGGCTCTGCTTGCCGGCCCCAAGGCTTCAACCCACGTCTTCGGACGCTTCGATCCGCGTCGCTGATCCAAATCACCAACAATCGTGAACGACCGCGACGGACAACGACGCAACAAACTACGCCACGCCATCGGGGAGAGATCCTGAGCTTCGTCAACGACAATATGGCCGTATGCCCACTTGCGATCGTTGGCTGCCTGCTCAGCAAGGGGAGTCCACATTCGCTGAGACAATGTGGACTCGGCAAGCTGCTCAGCATTCACGATGCCTCCGCCAAGCCCCTGGCCTTCGATCGCAGCTCGTGCGCGTTCAATTGCAGCACTTTCTGATTCTGAGGATTCGATGCGCGATGTGGGCATCGGTCCAAGCAATTCTTCGAGCTCGTCTAACAGGGGAATATCGGCATCGGTCCACTCAGCACTATGACGCTCAACGAGTGGCAACAGGCGGGGTGAAACGGGGCGGCCTGCTCGATCGTTAATATGCGCCAACAGTTGGGGACGCGCATAGAGGCGACGAAGAAGAGTCTTGGCGGACGTTGGCATCCACGCAAGATTGATCGCGCGACGCGCATCAATGGAGTCGCGGATTTCGCTGATCCACTCTGTTTTATCCTCGTTGGAATCAAGCACTCCACCGGCCGACGAGGCGTCGGAGGCTAGGCGCTCTGCCAGAACCTCCATCAGCTCCAGAGCAAAACCTTCGCGCGCCTGATTGTGAGTGCGACGCGTATGCCGTGCATGGCGGATCGCTTTCGACACGTCATCCGGCGTCAGTGTCACCGTGCGACTCCACACCTGCAACGTGGTCGGTGCCGATAATTCGCGTGGCAACATTTTGACCGCTTGCTTCAGTAGCTGCGCCCAGCCAATATGACCTTTCGCTTGGGCAACGCCCAGTGGCTCCGTTCCACGTGCGTCTACGCCGGGCAACAGGTCGCCCATGGTCGTCGAAACGACGCCAGTTTCACCCAGTGAGGGAAGTACCTGTTCGATGTATCGCAAGAAAATGCGCGACGGCCCGACCAAAAGAACACCGGAACGCTCTAAGCGCTCACGTTCGGCATACAGCAGGTAGGCAATGCGGTGCAGGGCGACGGCTGTTTTACCGGTTCCCGGACCGCCTTGGACGACGATCGCGCCGTCGCGAGGAGCGCGAATGATTGCATCCTGTTCGGACTGAATTGTCGCGACAATATCACCCATGCGACCGTCGCGAGCCTTATCAAGGGCGCTCATCAACGCGCCTTCGCCTTGAAGATCCATACCTTCGGCTCGCGACGAATCCAGCAGTTCATCCTCAAGCGCGACGACGGTGCGCCCGTGAGTTGTAATGTGGCGCCTTCGCACGACACCCTTTGGGTCGACGGCAGTTGCTTGATAGAAGGGCATCGCTACGGGAGCTCGCCAGTCGATCAGGAGGTGCTCGCCGTCGGCGGTCGATAGGGCAACGCGACCAATGTGGTGGTGGTCGCCGTCAGCCATGTCGAGGCGACCGAATACAAGGCGGTCTTCAACGGCCTCGAGGCGTGCTGCCATATCACCAAGGTGAGCCGAGAGTGCCTCGCGTTCTGTCCAGGCCTGAGGATTTCCTGCGCCGTGGATTGCGTGCGTTCGCGCCTGCTGGTCACGGTACTTTTTTCGAAGCTCATCCACCCTTGCATACGCGGCGTCGACATGGCGTTGCTCCGGTATGGACGCCGGCGAAGCAGAAGTCGATGAGTCAGTCATGCGCGTACTTTCGAGGAATGGACAAGATAGCGACCATCTATTGTGCCTGAAAAACTGCGACCAGGTGCAACTGTCCGCGATCTGCGACGCAGGGGAGATAGATTCACGAGGCCGACTATTCGCCCAAGGCGAATATCAGTGGGCCCGTCGGGCGCTCCGGCCTGTTTCCGAGTAGCGTTGATAGTACGAATTGTTCGTCGAGTTGAATTGACGAGCATGGCATTGGACAGAACAGAAATGAAAGGGCATGTGAACGTAATGAAACCGAATGATGCCCTTCTTTTCGAGCGAGGGCCGGCCAGTGAAACTCATTCGCGCATCCTAGTGATGCACTTCTACGGAAGCATGGATGCTGGCGGAGCCGGTCGTATGGCAGTTGCTGAAATGCTTCGCGCCCTGCCGAACGAACGTGTTGCGACTTTTGATTCCGATCAGTTCTTGGACTACCGCTCTCATCGTCCGATCATGACGGTCCGTGATTGGGTCAGCGAAGAAATGGTGACTCATGAAATCGCAATCGACAGAGTTCGCGATGACTTGGGGAACCCGATTTTGCTTCTGCACGGTCCTGAACCGGATGCAAAGTGGGAGGCATTTGCGCGCATTGTTGCTGACTTTGTGAAGGAAGCTGGTGTTGAGATCAGCGTGTCCTTCCATGGCATTCCTTCGAGTGTTCCACATACTCGTGCAACCCCGGTTCACGTGCAGGCCACGGATGCTTCTTTGATTCCGCCTCAGCCGAAGATGGCGGGGTCACTGCAGTTCCCTGCACCGGCAAGTTCCTTCGTTCAGCGTCGTCTTGCTGAACGCGGTGTGAATGGTATTGCTCTTCTTGCTGCGGTTCCGTTCTACATGGCAGAGTCTGGGTACCCGGCGGGCTCCTCTGCGCTGTTATCCAGCCTGTCTGATTTTGCTGATCTGTCGTTGCCGGTTGGTAACTTGGAGTTAGGAGCAGCTCAGGATCAGGGCACGATTGAGCAATTGATCGAAGCAAATCCAGAGATCATGGCGACTATTACGTCCCTTGAAGAGCATTATGACGCGTGGAGTCCTGGCGAATCTTCCTTTTCCTTGAACTCTTTTGGTACTCAGACTCCGCTGGGTCATACTCCTCAACAGGACAAGGACATTGGTGATGTCATTGAGCGCTACTTGGCGAACTTGTCGCAGAGTGAAACAGTATCTGACGATCAGTCGAGCGTCGACGACCAGAGCGTAGAAATGGCGGAAGAAGATCCCCTGACCGCGGCGCTCAAGCGTGTTCACCTGCGTGCAACAGATCCAGAGGCCGTTCGTGCCATGACTCCTCGTCACCGTGCCGATAGCGGGGATGACGCATCGCTGCATGTCGAAGAGCACACCACGGATGAAACCGATCCAAACGAAGAGGCGGATAGCGGAGAAACAGGCGCCATCTGAATTAGGCCTTTGCTCCACGTTTGAGTGTCTTTTCGGCTTCAGCTCGCGCCAGTTTCCTTATATCCGATGTCGGCGTCGCGCAGTGCGGGTGTGCCTGCACGCCACTTCGTCAGATTCGCACCGTGCGTCACCCGAGCGGGTAGAGGAAGGCGCCTCAGTGCGCGGTCAAGGTCTTCAACCGGATAGTCAGCTCCGACATACCCGATGACGATAATGTTGCCACGCCTACCGCTTCGCCCCACCTTCGGATCCTGGATGCTCATCACCTGGCCGAAAACCTCGGAAATAGCGGCAATCTCAGCGCGAGCATCACTGTCGCCACCGTGAGCGCTGTTGAGGATATAGAGTCCGCCGTCCTTCAACTTTTCCCGCGCAATCTTCGCGCACTCGAGAGTCGCAAGATGCGCTGGAACCTGGCCGTTAGCGAAGGTGTCGCGCACGATGACGTTGAATGTGGAATCGCGGAACGAGCTCATCACTTCCCGCCCGTCTCCAATACGTATCGATAGTGCCGGAGATTTCGGCAGATCAAACACACGTCGCGCCAAATCGGGAAGATCCGGATCGATCTCGACAGCGGTCTGCTTCGACTTCGGACGAAGGTAAGACCAGGCGAGTGGCAGAGTACATCCCGCGCCACCAAGGTGGAGCGCGCGGACTGGGGCGGCCTCGTCAATCACGCAATCGAGAGCGCACGTCGCATGCTGCATGTACTCAAACTCGAGGCTGGTCGGATCGTCCACATTCGTGCACGATGACTCGATACCGTTCAAATACAGCGTCGCAAGCGCACCATCCCAACGGATCTCAACCCTCCCAGAGGGGATCTCAAAGAATTCGCTTCCGCGCGCAGTTTTTCGCCTCACGCGTCACACTGTAGTCAGTGAACGAAAGCAGAGTCGACCGCGCTCGCACTGAAGGAGGAGCAATGTCGAACGCTCCCCGCGACGGGCGTGCCCGAAAGTTCTGGGGTGACGACGATTCCCAGACTCCCATCCTGCACGTCGACATGGACTCGTTTTTCGCCCAAGTAGAGATCGCGGAAAATCCAGATTTACGAGGCCGACCAATCATCGTCGGGCATCTCGGCGGACGAGGGGTCGTCACCAGCGCCACGTACGAGGTCCGCGCTCGCGGTGTGCGAGCCGGAATGCCGAGTGCTCGCGCACATGCGCTGTGCCCGGAAGCGACTTTTGTGTTCTCTGGTAGGGGCGTGTATTCCGAATACTCACACAAAGTGATGGCGATCCTGTCGGAAATCACTCCCGTCTTACAGCAAGTGAGTATTGATGAGGCATTCCTTGATGTGTCAGGGTCGCGTCGGCGCCTCGGGTCACCAACCGAGATTGGACATCTGATTCGATCCCGCATCCATGCCGAAGTTGGTTTACCCGCATCGGTTGGAATCGCAGCCACAAAGTCGGTGGCAAAAATTGCCTCGTCAAATGCAAAACCTGACGGGCTACTGCTGATTCCTCGCGATCAAACGGTCCCATTCCTGCACGGGCTCCCCGTTGGAGCACTCTGGGGAGTGGGCGGAAAAACGGGGGAGAGGCTTGCTCTCGCCGGCGTTGACACAATCGGTGATCTCGCGAACCTGGACATGACGTTCCTGACGCGACTTGTAGGCCTTGCAAGCGCGCGCCACCTGCACAATCTTGCCTGGGGCATCGACCCGCGTCCCGTTCGCGGTGGTCGCGAAGTAAAGTCCATGAGTACCGAACGAACGTTTGAGTCTGATATTCACGATAGGAGTGAGCTGGAGGCCTTCCTGCTACAGGCGTCTCACGAATGTGCGGCGCGTTTGCGCAGAGCCGACATGGTCGCATGGGGGATCGGGCTGAAACTGAGGGACGCCTCGTTCCACACGATCGCTCGATCCGTGAAGCTACATGCTCCGACAGATGTGGGACGACAAATCTACGCGGCTGCAAGCGAGCTCTTCGCAAAAGAGATGATGCCGGCATCTGGGATTCGTTTGGCGGGCGTGAAGGTTGAAGTCCTTCAACCGCGATCGGCTGGCGTTGTGATAGCTCTTGACGATGATGGGAAACCGTTGGCTTCGGAGCGAGCAATGGACCAGATTCAGGGGAAATTTGGCAGGGATGCTCTACGGCCAGCAACTTTGTTACCGCAGGTCAGCGGGCATGAATCGCAATCTTCGCCCCCAACCCGTTAGACTCGTCACTAACGGATAGCGGAAAAGGATGCGTCGTGGCTCTATCTGACTATGAAAAACAAGTACTAGAAGAGATGGAACAGGAGTTCCGTCGTGGCGAGCCACGTCTTGCCCGTCAAATGGAGCAGGAAGAAGAAGCTCCAGCTTTGCGGCTTTCAATCCGACGCATCGCTCTTGGAGTTTTCGTTTTTATCGCAGGTCTGAGTGTTCTGGTTGGCGCAGTTTCCCTTGGATACTCAGGTATTTCCATCGTGATGGGCGTGATCGGTTTTGCCATCATGGTTGGTGGCGTCTGGTATGCGATCTCTTCGCCCGAAAAGAAAGCCGCTCCGCTTACACCTGAAGAACAGCGACGAAACCTCGGTTCGTGGTCGCGTTTTATCGAGGACCAAGAACAGCGGTGGGAAGAACGAAAGCGTCGTCGCGATTTTTAAAGAGATCGTCTTCCACCTCGCCTCGAAAACATAAAGAAAAGCCCATGCCCTACGGTCATGGGCTTTTCTGTTGTGTCATCTCTTCGTGTCTTGTAGATGTCGGTGCCTGGCTGAGTCTTTTCTGTTCCCGGGTGCACTTGGTGCGACGGATGTGGGTCTCAAAGCTTGGATTTGTCGCGTTGGGTGTAGTTGGTGCCGTGTGTGGGTTGGTTTTTTGTTCCCGACTGCACTTGGTGCGACGGATGTGGGTCTAAAAGTTCGGTTTTGTCGCGTTGGGTGCGGTGGGTGACGTGGTGGTGCGATTGGGGATGAGGGTCCTGCCTTTTCTAGTCGAGGGGCTTGTGATGTGGCAGGCCTCGTCCTCTCAATCTCAGATGCAGGAGTAGCGGGCAGAGACGGTCTCGCGCAGGAACAATCGGCTAGAACTAAAAATGTGCCCCACTTTTCACCACTAGATATTTTCTCGCAGAAAATCAGACTTTTTAAGAAGAGAAAGTGTTCGAAGCTGCGTCTAAATGGTACTAAAAGTAATAGGTGTGGGGTAAAGTGGTGGAAGTGGGAACCAAGGAAAGGTGGTGAGACATGTTCACTGGTACGTTCGAGCCGAAACTCGACGACAAGGGACGTGTTTTTCTGCCTGCAAAAATCCGTGAAGACATGGGTGAGCAACTTGTTCTCACAAAGGGACAGGACCGTTGCATTTACGTCTACCCGGTTGAAACCTTCAATGAGCGCGCGCAGTCGATCATTTCTGCGCCGACCTCGTCGAAGCAGGTTCGAAACTGGCGACGCGTTTTTATGGCGAGTGCGTTCCAAGAAGCTCCAGATCGACAGGGGCGTATATCCCTCCCTGCAGAACTGCGTAGCTACGCCGGACTCGGCCGTCAGCTCACCGTCATCGGTGTAGGTGATCACGCTGAAATCTGGAATTCCGAAGCGTGGGAGGAAGTCCTCACCGTCGAAGACGACGCGTTCTCGGATACGAACGAAGAAATCTTCCCAGGAATGTTCTAGTTCGTCCCTTTTGGTCTCCACCCGAGGCCCCGACTTCACTTCCCCGATGTCGGAGATCGGTGGGGGACCAAGAGGGATGAAAAGCACTCACATCATCTGCAGGAAAGGGGGGGGGCGACATGGAGCTCACCAAGCAAACGTCCGAGCGTCATATTCCCGTCCTCCTGGACGAATGCCTGGGCATGATGTCTCCTGCCCTCACTGACGATGGTGCTGTTCTCGTTGATTGCACCCTGGGAATGGGAGGCCACTCCGAAGCTGCCCTCAAGCGATTCCCGAACATTCACCTGATCGGTATCGATCGTGATCCTCAAGCAATTTCGCTTGCTTCCGAGCGTCTTGCGCCGTTCGCAGATCGTTTCACCGCGGTTCACACGACCTACGACCACGTCGACGAGGTCGTTGCGACATACGCTCCGGCAGGAAAAGCTGATGCGATCCTGATGGACCTAGGGGTTTCCAGCTTTCAGCTCGACGAAGCGGAACGTGGTTTCTCCTACTCTGCTGACGCTCCGCTCGATATGCGAATGGATCCGACTAGGGGGCAGAGCGCTGCCGAACTTCTGGTCAGTGCAACTGCTCAAGAGATCGCACAGATCTTGCGCGTATACGGTGAAGAACGCTTTGCCTCTCGAATTGCGCGTCGCATCGTGGAAACGCGTGAAACGCAACCTCTGACCCGCACGGGGCAGCTTGCTGACATCGTTCGCGCATCCATTCCTGCTGCTGCGCGTCGTAGAGGCGGAAACCCTTCGAAGCGCACTTTCCAAGCCCTTCGCATCGCAGTGAACGACGAACTCAATATTCTCGAACGTGCTTTGCCTGCGTGCTTTGCCAGCCTGCGCATCGGTGGCCGTTTGGTTGTTGAGTCCTACCAGTCGCTTGAAGACCGCATCGTCAAGGACCTGTTCCGACGTGCGTCTACGGTGGATGTTCCCCAAGGTCTTCCAGTTATTCCAGATTCGATGGCACCGAGCGTCGAACTCCTCACTCGCAAAGTGCACCAAGCTGATGAAGCCGAACGCGCACATAACCCTCGATCCGCATCTGTGCGTCTGCGTGGCGCCCAGCTTGTTCGTGAATGGAAGGAACTCTCATGAGCAGTGCTGCAGCTTCCCGGCGCCCGGTTTCCCGTCCGGAACGTCACGAGTTTGAACTAAGAAGGGAGTTCCGAGTTGTCGAGGGGAGCAAGCCCACCCGCTCGCTTCTGATGTTGGGAATCGTCTCTATCGTCGTGATCATTGCGACGGTTCTTGCTTCGATGGTTCTTCACACTCGCATGGCTCAAACGGCGTTCGAAATCCGTACTCAGCAGATTGAGCTGAATGAGCTTGAAGCTCAGGCGTGGTCGATGCAAGCCCAAATTGAAAAGGCAGCATCGGCTTCCGAACTTGAGAAAGCTGCCACCGCTCAGGGAATGGTGAAAGGTGGTCGGACTGGCTTCATTAATCTTGGAGCTGGCACTATTGAAGGCGGAACGGCCGGACACTGACAGGAGATCGTATGACTCAGCGTTTTGGGCGATCTCTTGCCATCCTCATCATTTTCTTCTTCGGCCTGATGGCCTGTGCGATCCGCTTAGTCGATTTACAGATCATCAAGGCGCCCATGCTTGCAACCGAAGGTGAGGCCGTTCGTACGTCGCAGACGGGCATCGCCGCTAAACGAGGCTCAATTACCGACGCGACGGGCACGATCCTCGCGGACTCGATTCTGACCTACGACATTGCCGTTAATCAGATCAACTTGCGTTCTTATGTTCACTCAGAAACGACGAAGGAAAACGGGGTTGAAAAGACGAAGGTTGTGGGACGAGGCCCGGTCGAGGCCGCCCGCCAGCTGGCTCCGCTTCTGCACATGAGTGAAGCTGAGCTTGGCGGCTTGTTTTTGGGTGACTCGACCTACACGTATGTGAAGCGCAATGTTGATGCGGTGACGTATCGAGAGATTCGTGCTCTGGATATTTACGGCATTGAGTGGGAAGCCACCTACGAACGGACGTTCCCCAATGGGAATGTTGCTGCTCCGGTGATTGGTACGGTCAATGCTGAAGGCGTTGGCTCGTCGGGCATGGAATCGCAGTTCAATACGTTGCTGACGGGCACGCCTGGCTCGCAGCAGTATGAGATTGCTCCGAATGGTGCGATTATTCCTGGCGCGAAGAAGACAACGGTTGAGCCTGTTGACGGTGGTTCCCTGCAACTGACGTTGCATGCTGACTTGCAGCATCTTGTTCAGGACATGCTGGATGCTCGCGTGGAGCATCACAAGGCCGAATGGGGCACCGTTGTCGTTGAAGATGTGACGACCGGTGAAATTTTGGTGATGGCGGACTCTGAGTCGACTATCCCAGATAACGCGAATCCTCAGCCTGTGGCTTCGGTGCAGTATACGGTCGAACCTGGTTCGGTGGGCAAGGTGGTGACGTTCGCGGCCGCGTTGGATGCGGGGACGATCACTCCCACGTCGGTCTTTAATGTGCCCTATTCTTTGGATCTTCCCGATGCGGGTGGTCCGATTACAGACTTCCACGAGCACGATGGTGAAACTCTCACTGCGACGGGTATTTTGGCTGAATCGTCGAATACTGGCACCGTTCTGGTTGGTCAGACTCTGTCGAATGAACAGCGCTACGACATGATGAAAGCCGTTGGCTTTGGTGACCTGACGGGCGTGGAGCTTGCTGGCGAAACGACAGGTATTCTTCGTCCTCCAAGCGAGTGGGCGGGCCGTGATCAGTATGTGTCGATGTTCGGCCAGTCCTATTCGGTTTCACCGCTCCAAGAGACCTCGTTCATGGCCACAATCGCGAACGGTGGAGTCCACATTCCTCCCCGATTGGTCAAGTCGTGGACGAACGCTGACGGGACCGTTGAAACCCCCGAAGAGCCCAAGCCAACGCAGGCCATGAAAGCTGATACGGCGCAGAATCTGATGCTGATGATGGAGTCCGTCGTTGAAGATCATCTGGGTACTGCAGGGGCTGCGAAGGTTGATGGGTATCGCGTCGGTGTGAAAACCGGTACGGCAGATATCGTCGTCAACGGTCAGCATGGCATTGTGTCGACGACCGCCGGCCTGCTTCCCGTTGAAGCGCCTCGGCTTGCTATCTCTGTTGTTCTTTACAATCCTAAAGTTGCCTACATTTCCTCTGATTCCTCGGCGCCACTGTTCGGTGAGGTCGCGCAAGCGTCAGTGCGTAATCTAGGTATTCCAGCTTCGACGACGCCGGCAACGCTGTTCCCGACGACGCCGACTAACTGAGACGATGAAGTGAAGTCGTATGAATCGTAGAGGAAATAGCATGTACAGGTTAGCTGGGTGGATTGCTGAAGCAGTTGCAGGAACCCTGAACGGTGCTGACCGTCAGGTTGTGATGAACCGTGTTGTTACAGATTCGCGCTTGGCGTCAGCTGGTTCAGCGTATGTCGCACGAATCGGCGAGGCCACCGACGGGCATGACTACGTCAAACAGGCCGTTGACAATGGTGCGGTTGCACTGATCGTTGAACACCTCGTTGATGTTCCCTCGTCCATTGCGCAGATTATTGTCGAGGATTCGACCTACGCTTTGGGTCGCCTTGCCCATGCTCACCTTGAAGACTTGCGTGAGCGTTTTGGGCTGGATGTTATCGCGATGACCGGCTCGGCTGGGAAGACGACAACGAAGGATCTGCTTTTCCAGATTATGAGTACTGATGCTCCCAGCGTTGCCCCTCAGCTCTCGTTCAACAACGAGGTTGGACTTCCTCTGACGGTTCTTCAAGCTGATGAAACAACCCGCCATCTGGTTCTTGAAATGGGTGCGTCTGGCATCGGACACATCAAGTATTTGACAGATATTGCGTCGCCGGATGTTGCCATTGAACTGATGGTTGGTCACGCTCACCTGGGTGGCTTCGGGGGAGTCGACGGGATTGAAAAGGCGAAGGGGGAGCTGATTACAGGTTCGCGCCCCGGTGCTCCGGTGGTCTTGAACTACGACGATCCGCGCGTCATGAATATGACGAAACTGTCGACAGGTCCGATTACGACGTTCTCGCCATCAGGCAAAGAGGGAGCCGATTTCCGTGCTCTCGACGTGGACGTTGACCACCTTGGCCACGCACACTTCACGCTTGAAGCCCCCGGTGGTCGTGGCCTCGTGAATCTGAATATCGTTGGCGTGCACCACGTGGCGAACGCACTGGCCGCCATCGCTGGCGCGGTACAGCTTGGTCTTGAACTCGATCAAGCGATTCGTGCGATCAACGAGGCTCGGGCGCTGTCTCCGCACCGAATGGATGTCGTTGAATTAAGCATTGACAGTATGAAAGTCACGATGATTGACGATGCCTACAATGCGAACCTCGATTCCATGAGAGCCGCTTTCGCTACGCTCACTTCGATCGGTGAGGGGCATACGAAGATCGCTGTTCTTTCCGAAATGCTTGAACTCGGCGACGAGTCTGCTGACATTCACCGCCAGGTTGGTCTGATGGCGAAAGATGCCGGAGTCGAGTCGCTGATTCTGTTGGGTCAAGACGGTCCCTATTACGCCGAGGGTGCTGGTGACACCATCGATGCGGAACACGTCGGTAGTGTTGATGAGGCTGTCACGGCTGTTTGTGCGAAACTGAAAGACGATTGTGTGATTCTTGTGAAGGGATCCTTGTTCTCATATTCGTGGAAGGTAGCGGACCAACTCCGCGAGAAGGGAGTCCAGCGATGATTGGCCTTATTGTCGCCTTCGTCATTGCACTGGTGATTTCCCTGTTGGGAACCCCTTTGCTGATCCGATTCCTGATCGCTCACCAGTACGGGCAGTTCATCCGTCAGGACGGACCGACCCAGCACTTGACGAAGCGCGGTACACCCACAATGGGTGGTCTGGTTTTCATTCTGGCAACCATTATCGCGTGGGTGATTGGGGCGTCGATCGCAGGATCCGGACCCTCGTGGTCCGGATGGACTCTGGTTGTTCTCTTCGCAGGTCTTGGCTTTATTGGCCTTTTGGATGACGGCATCAAGATCATGCGTCAGCGCTCCCTTGGTCTGCATCCGACCGGGAAAATTATCGGTCAGATCGCGGTTGCCGCAGTTTTCGCGTGGATGTCACTGACCCGCCCCAATGCCTATGGGACAACGCCGGGTACGCTTCACCTGTCCTTCATTCACCTGTCACCCATCACGCTCGGGTTTGCTGGCCTCGGATTGGGGGTTGTCCTGTATTTGATCTGGACGAACCTGATTGTGACCGCCTGGTCAAACGCGGTGAATCTAACCGACGGCCTCGATGGCCTTGCCACGGGCTGTTCCATTTTCGTTTTCGGCGCATACACGTTTATCGCCTACTTCCAGAAGATTCAATCCTGCTTCCCGCAGGGGCAGGCGACAACTCTCTGCTATCCGACGCGTGATCCTCTGGACCTTGCAGTTTTCTGCGCCGCGATCATCGGTTCGCTTGCTGGCTTCCTCTGGTGGAACGCTTCGCCCGCTCAGATCTTCATGGGGGATACGGGCGCGCTGGCACTCGGTGGTGCGGTCGCTGGCCTGTCGATTCTGACGAACACCGAGTTCATCGCAATCGTGATTGGTGGACTCTTCGTTGTCATCGTGATGTCCGACGTCATCCAGATTTCGGTCTTTAAGGCAACGCATAAGCGTGTCTTCCGCATGGCACCGTTGCACCACCACTTCGAGTTAAAAGGCTGGCAGGAAATCACGATCGTGATTCGCTTCTGGCTGATTGCCGCGTTGTTTGCAGTGGCCGGTGCGGGCATTTTCTACGCTGACTGGGTGACAACGCTGTGAGTGATCGTTACGCCGTCATCGGCCTGGGCAAATCGGGCAAAGCAGCAGCAAAAGCTCTGTTGAAGCGCGGGTACGAGGTTCTTGCTTTCGACCAGCGTTCCGGTACTCCCACAGACGAATTAGGTATTGACGTTCATGTTGTTCCCGATGCTGGGGATCTCGCCTGCGCCGTTATTGACGCTGGTGTTGACACGATCATCGTGTCTCCAGGAATTCCTGCGCACGCCCCTATCTTTGAACGCGCTCAAGCTGTCGGGATCCCGATCTGGGGTGAAGTTGAATTGGCGTGGCGTCTTCAAGAGCAAGGCCCCCATGCGGGTCGCCCCTGGCTGACTGTGACGGGCACGAACGGCAAGACAACGACTGTGGGCATGCTTGCGTCAATTCTTCGGGCCAACGGTGACGACGTTCTTGAGGTTGGCAATATTGGCACCCCCATCACCGAAGCAATCGACTCAGATGCCAGCGTCTTCGCTGTTGAACTCTCCAGCTTCCAACTCCATACCTCCTACACGATTTCGCCTTTGGCGTCCTTGTGCTTGAATGTGGATGCTGACCACCTGGATTGGCATGGAAGCGAAGAAGCATACGTTGCCGATAAGGCGCGCGTATACGAGAACACTCAGGTTGCCTGCATCTACCCGGCCAATGACCGAGTGGTTGAAGCGATGGTTGAAAACGCAGACGTTGTGGAAGGGGCGCGTGCCATTGGGATCACGCTGGGCTCGCCTTCGGTGTCGCAACTGGGCATCGTTGAAGGTGCGCTTGTTGACCGCGCCTACGTTGAAAACCGGCACCGTGAAGCTGCCCACCTGGGTGATTTGAGCGATTTGAGCACGGTCTATGGGGAGAGTCTTTCCCCGGCTGTTGTGATGGATGCTCTTGGCGCGGCAGCACTTGGACGCGCATACGGTGTGCGTCCGCATGCGGTTCGTGATGGCCTGCGCGTTTTTTCTCCAGCAGGACATCGCAGAGCTGTTGTCGGGCAAGTCGCTGATGTCACGTGGATCGATGATTCGAAAGCGACGAACGCCCACGCTGCCAAAGCATCCCTCTATGGGCTTCCTCCTCACTCGGTTGTCTGGATCGTTGGCGGGGACGCCAAGGGACAGGACTTTACCGACCTTATTCGCGACGTTGAGCCGGTTCTGCGCGGTGCGGTGATCATCGGCGAAGACCGTTCGGACCTACTCAAGGCTTTCCGTGCGAGCGCACCCAATGTTCCGGTCGTTGACGTCGGTGGCCATGAGGATTGGATGTTCTCCGTCGTCAATGAGGCTGTCGCTCTTTCGCGCCCCGGTGATTTTGTTGTTCTTGCTCCGGCCTGTGCGTCATGGGATCAGTTTGATAACTACGGTCAGCGTGGCGACGTGTTTGTGAACGCTGTTGAACGTTTGCGTGACCAGTGGAGTGCCAAGTAGATGGCGAAGATCAAGAGCGCCATTGATAGTGTGATCCGTCGTCTTCCGCGTTTTGTTTTTGGTGCGGATGATGAACACTATGAGATTCAACCACTGACGACGTACTACATGATTATCGTCCCCACGGTGGTTCTGACTATTTTTGGTTTGATGATGGGCTTTTCAGCTCAATCGGTGACATCAATCGCCAAGGGCGCCAACCCGTACATGGCGTATTTGCGTCCCAGTGTCATCATTGTCATCGCCCTGATCATTGCCTTCGTTGTTCATAAGATCCCTCGCCATATTTTTGTCCGTTTTGCTCCCCATGCTTTCGGGCTGGGATTGATTGTTCAGGCGATGGTCATTACCCCTCTTGGCCGTTCTGAAGGCGGCAACGCGAACTGGGTGTATTTTCCCGGTATTCCCGTCCTTGTTCAGCCGTCAGAGTTCTTGAAACTCGCTTTGATCGTCTTTCTTGCTTTCATTTTGACCGGACCGAATAGGGATTTTTCAAACTGGCGTCAGATGAGTGTTCTTGCGGGGCTACCCGTGGTTGTCACGCTGATCGACGTCATGCTGGGTCATGACTTGGGTACGTCAATGATTGTGACGGCCGCCGCCATGGGAGCATTGTGGATTGCTGGTTTGCCGAAGCGCTGGTTCGGATACGCGTTCGTCCTAGCTGTTCCGCTTTTGGTGTTCTTGGTCATTCAGAACCCGACGCGTCTTCGTCGAATCTTGGTTGTTCTTCCGGGTTTTGCTCCCAAGCGTGATTTGTCTGCCCCCGAACAGATTGATCATTCGCTGTGGGCTTTTGGCTCCGGTGGTGTTTCTGGACTGGGTCCGGGGGCCTCGCGTGAGAAATGGAATTATCTGCAGGCGGCACACACGGACTTTATTTTCGCCATCGTTGGTGAGGAGTTCGGATTGATGGGTACGTTGGCAGTGCTTACGGCTCTTGCTTTGTTGGTGTGGGGAATGTTCCGACTGGTTCGTTCAACGTCCGACCCGTTTGTCGCTATCGTCGCTGCCGGTGTGGCAACGTGGATCGGCTTCCAGGCTCTCGTGAATATTGCCTCGGTTACTCAGCTCGGCCCGGTTATTGGTGTCCCACTGCCTCTTGTGTCCTATGGTGGATCATCGTTCCTGTTCACCGCGCTGGCCATCGGCGTTGTCGCGTCCTTTGCGCGTAGTGATGCTGGTATGACTATGTGGAGATATTCTGATCCTGCTACTCGTCGTCGTGATCCTCGGGTTACTCCGAAGCTTCGACGAGCAGGTGGATCCAAAGCTCGAAAGTAGGCAACATGTTGGGCAAAGTCGTTTTGGCTGGTGGCGGTACCGCTGGGCACGTGAATCCGCTGTTGGCCACGGCGACGGTTCTTGCCAAACGTGGATATGACGTCGAGGTCCTTGGAACAGCTCAGGGCTTGGAATCAGATTTGGTTCCCGTTGCAGGGTTTCCTTTTCATGTGATTGAAAAGGTTCCTTTCCCACGTCGACCTTCCCCTTCGATTCTCACTTTCCCATTCCGCTGGCGTAAAGCAGTGAACCAGTGTCGTCTGGCGATTCGTGATGCTGATGTGGTTGTCGGCTTTGGCGGATATGTTTCAACTCCCGCGTACTGGGGCGCACGAGGCGCCGGCGTCCCGATTGTCATTCATGAACAGAATGCCAGGCCCGGATTGGCAAATAAGGTGGGGGCGCGCTACGCCAATGTTCTTGCGTTGACGTTTGCGAATACTCCGTTGAAGGCACGCAGGGGCATCACGCAAGTAACGGGTCTTCCTTTGCGTCCTGCTATCGAAGAGCTTGCGTTGGCGCGCCAAGATGCCGACGGTGTCCGTGTTGCGCGCGAGCGTGGGGCGAAGAACTTGGGCGTAGACCCCAAGAAGACGACCCTTCTTGTTACCGGCGGATCTCTTGGAGCTCTCCACCTGAACGATGCCATGATTGATGCGCTTGACGACTTGCCTGACAATGTGCAGGTGATTCACTTGACCGGCAAAGGAAAAGACGCCCCTGTGCGGAGCAAGGTTGACGAGTGTTCGGTGGGCGATCGCTACCTGGTTCTGGATTATCTGACGACCATGGAAGATGCTCTTGCCTGTGCAGACTTGGTTGTCTGTCGTTCGGGTGCAGGAACGGTTGCCGAGATGACGGCTCTGTCGTTGCCGTGCGTGTATGTTCCGCTGGCTATCGGTAATGGCGAACAGAAGCTGAATGCGCATGACCATGTTGCCTCTGGCGGAGCGCTCTTGGTTGATGATGCGTCATTCAACGCAGATACGGTGCGACAGAAGGTTTTCCCGCTACTGACTTCACCGGAACTGTCCGCTATGGCGACAGCATCGGCAGGATTAGCAAAGATCGATGCTGCCTCGCGTTTAGCTGACCTGGTTGTTTCACAGATCGCGCGCTAGGGGGAGAACGTGGAACCTATCGAAGGACACTTCCATTTCATCGGTATCGGTGGAGCGGGAATGAGTGTTGTTGCTGAACTGCTTGCTGCGCGTGGCGCGCGGGTGACTGGTTCAGATTGTGCCGATTCGGATGTTCTTGCGCGTTTGAATGAAAAAGGAATTCGCGCATTCGTCGGCCACGATGCCACTCATGTTGATGATGATGCGACGGTTGTTGTGTCAACTGCGATTCGTGAGTCGAACCCAGAGCTGACCAGGGCGCGTGAATTGGGGTTGGATGTCATTCATCGTTCGCAGGCGTTGGCGCTTGCTGCCAGTGGAATGCGTTTTGTTGGCGTTGCCGGCGCCCACGGGAAGACGACTACGTCTGGGATGATTGCGGTTGGTCTGCGTGGGGCTGGTCTGGATCCGTCGGTCGCGGTGGGTGGAATTGTTCCGCAGTTTGGTTCCGGTGCGCATTTGGGCACGTCGGACGTGTTTGTTGCCGAAGCTGACGAGTCTGATGGCTCGTTCTTGAACTACACTCCGTCGATCGAAGTTGTCACGAACGTTGAGCCCGATCACTTGGATCGCTATGGGACGCGCGAAGCGTTCGAAGCTGTTTTCGTTGACTACGCAAAGTGTCTGGTTCCGGGTGGTCTTTTGGTGTGTTGCGCTGAAGACGCGGGGACTGCCCGCCTGAGCGAGTCGGCGCGTGAGCTGGGTATTCGCGTGGTGACCTACGGGCGCTCCGATAAGTCCGTGGTGGATGCTGACGTGACGATTTGTGATGTAGAGACGACGCCTTCTTCATGTCGTGCACGAGTCAGCTACGGCGATATCAGCGCGGAGCTTTCCTTGGGTGTTCCGGGCGTGCATAACATTCTTAATGCTGTTGGCGCGTGGATTGCCGGCGTGGAGCTTGGCGTTGAACCTGGCCTGATGGCTTCGTCGCTTGCTGGTTTTACGGGGACAGCTCGCCGTTTTGAGCTCCGTGGAACTGTGGGGGACAGGCGCGTTTTTGATGATTATGCGCATCATCCGACAGAGGTTTCTGCCGCGATCGAACAGGCGCGATTGGTTGCCGATGGCGCTGATGTGACCGTGGTTTTCCAACCTCACCTGTATTCGCGTACGCGCTTATTCGCGGATCGTTTCGCCAAGGCGTTGTCGGGCGCGGATCATGTGGTTCTTGCGGATATTTATGCTGCTCGCGAGGATGATGATCCCGCCGTGACTTCCGCTCTGATTGCGGATCAGATTAAGGGCGCTGAGTGTGTCCACGATATGCACGAGGCCGCCCGAATCGGAGCGCGTCAGGCTGGTTCGCGGGGCGTTCTGATCACGATGGGTGCTGGTTCAATCACCCAGTGTGCAGATGATGTTATCGATGAGTGGCAACGCATGGATGCCTCGTGAAGCCACCTCAGCCGCGTCGAACGCCACCCGGATCGACTTCTACGCAACACCAGACGACGTCCACTTCTCGCTTGTCGTCAAAGGGATCTGCTACCCAAAAGTCTTCTTCTGAAAAACCTCCATCACGTCCGGTTGTTGCCCGACCAAAGCGACCGCATAGGGATACTCCAGAGTCTGGGCAACCCCCAGAGCGTCAACAGGCAGCACACAAGCGAGGGGCAAGGAAATCTTCGTTGCGTTCTGCTCGTGTCACACTTGCCCGGCCGGTGGGGCAGCAGGATGCCGCTGCTCTCTTAGGTGGTGAAAAGCGCAACGAGCGTTCTGAGTTTGATCTGCGTCGCCAAGAGCGAGCTCGGGCGCGTCGGATTCTCTGCATCAAGACGATGGCAATGATTGCTGCGGGACTAGCGTTTATCGGTGGTTTGGTGTGGGTATTGCTGTTTTCGCCTCTGCTTGCTTTGAGCGCGTCATCGGTGCACGTTGAAGGCGCAGATGAAACCTTGATCACCGCGGAATCAGTTCTTTCGTCAACTGCGCCGTACGTGGGCACCCCGTTACCTAGGGTTCCGACTGCGGCGATCGCTGAATCCATCGAATCGAATGTTGTTGTCGCTTCAGCTGAAGTGGAGCGACAGTGGCCAACGGGTTTGGCAATTACAATTACTTTGCGAACTCCTGCGATGATCGAGGGAAGTGCGGGCGCGTTCCGCCAGGTTGACGATGAGGGAGTGAGTTTCGCTGATGCTCCTACGTTGATCGAGGGGCTTCCATTGGTGAGCCTCCCGGAGACTGATGAAGAACGAGCCGAAGCGGCCT
The DNA here is from genome assembly GCF_059082735.1 of Actinotignum sp. usb-actsch-rep-73. NCBI lineage: Bacteria > Bacillati > Actinomycetota > Actinomycetes > Actinomycetales > Actinomycetaceae > Actinotignum > Actinotignum sp. usb-actsch-rep-73. The sequence continues at coordinate 47,726 of NZ_JBHNPV010000073.1, forward strand.
CGGATGTTCTTTCCTTGTGGTCAAACCTGTCTGAGGCAACAAAAGCGCAGGTTTCGGGTGTGAGTGCCGATGGTAAAACTCTGTCGTTTACGCTGACCAACGGTGCCCAAGTGAAGTGGGGAACTCCTGATGATGGGGCGCTGAAAGCACAGGTTTTGGACGTGCTGTTGGCTCAAAGGAGCGTCCGTGTGTATGACGTTTCATCGCCGACTCATCCTGTCACGTCATAGTCGATTGTTCGTTCAGCGTGTCGCCTTGAAGAAGGTCTACTCAATCCCTAGCTTTCTTCCGAACGAGAGCAGGGTGAAGTTGAACCTTCAACCTGAAGTTGAGGGTTTGATATAGAAAGAGTGACCAATGGACGAACCTCAGAAGAACAAGGCCATAATCAAGGTCGTTGGCGTCGGCGGTGGTGGCGGAAATGCTGTCGATCGCATGATCGAAGCTGGCATGGGTGGTGTCGAGTTCATCGTTGTGAACACGGACGCTCAGGATCTTCTTCTGTCGAACGCTGATATCAAGATCGACATCGGTCGCGAAATTACCCACGGCTTAGGTGCAGGTGCTGACCCTGAGGTCGGACGTAAAGCAGCCGATGACAATGTTGACCTGATCGCTCAGGCTCTCGAAGGCGCTGACATGGTGTTCGTTACCGCAGGTGAAGGCGGTGGTACAGGCACCGGCGCAGCCCCAGTTGTTGCGCGTATTGCTCGCGAACAGGATGCGCTGACCGTGGCTGTCGTCACCCGCCCGTTCTCTTTCGAGGGCAACCGTCGTGCATCCATGGCAAATAAGGGCGTCGAAGCGCTTCGTGAAGCCGTCGACGCTCTGATCGTCATCCCGAACGATCGTCTACTTGAGATTCAGGATGAAGATTTCCCGATCACCAAAGCGTTCGAAGCGGCAGATCAGGTTCTGCACTCCGGTGTTCAGGGCATTACCGATCTGATTACCATCAACGGCATGGTCAACGTCGACTTCAACGATGTGAAGTCGGTGATGAAGGATGCCGGCTCGGCCCTCATGGGTATTGGCCAGGCAACCGGCACAGATCGCGCAGTCGACGCAGTCGAGCGCGCAATCTCCTCGTCGCTCCTCGAATCGACAATCGATGGTGCGCGTGGCGTCCTCCTGTTCTTCCAGGGCGGCTCGAACCTGTCCCTGCAGGAAACCGCACGCGCATCGAAGCTTGTTCAGGAATACGTCCACCCCGAAGCCAACATCATCTTCGGTGCGGTCATCGACGAGACACTGGGCGACCAGATCATCGTCACCGTCATCGCCGCTGGCTTTGACGAGCAGGATCCGCAGACCGACATCGCGTCGCGTCCCAGCGTTATCGGAACCCAAACTCCCGCGCAGTCCACGACACCTGTTGCTACCCCGGCTCCCGTAGCTGCTCCGCAGGAAACTCGCGCGCTCGGTGAGGTTCCGTCCGCTCGCCCAGCCCATCGTGCACCTGTCCAGGTGCCGACCCGTACGGCAACGATTCCAGTTGCTACCCAGCAGCCGGTGCAAGAAGCTCCCTCCGTCGCAGAGGAACCCTCTTTGGAAGTTCCTCGTATCTTTGATGAGGAATCTGAAAGCGCAGCGGATCTGGATATTCCGGACTTCCTGCGCTGAGCGATGCTCACCCAGCTCAACGGTGCCTCGATCCATCTCGTCCAGGCGGGTCGAGGCACCGCCTCGTTAAGGAACAATGTTGCGCACCACGTGGGTGACGACTTTCAGCTGGTGAAGGAGCGAAGGCAGCTTCTTGCCAGCGAGTTTGAGCGCCCGATCCTCTGGATGAATCAAACCCACTCTCATGTGATCGGCCTCGTCGTCATGACAGCAGACGGGCACCCAACGTTGAATCTCGATACCCACACGTCGACGCTGAACCTCAGCGACCCGATGGACACTATTGAAGCCGATGGCGTCATCATCGATGCGCGAGGCTGGCAGGACGCTCCCGGGATTGCAGTCATGACAGCGGACTGCCTACCGATTGTCCTGTCAACGGCGGGCGGAACGATCGTGGCAGCCGTGCACGCCGGAAGAAAAGGCTTGTTCGACGGCATCATTACTCGAGCAGTGACTCTCATGCGTCGTCTTGCTCCAAGCCATGACATTGAGGTGTATATTGCTCCCGCAATCTGCGGTGACTGCTATGAAGTGCCCGCCCAAATGCGTGACGAGTGCGCCGTAGAGCGCCCTGAAAGTGCCTCGCGTACATCGTGGGGAACGCCCGCTCTTGATCTTCCGCGCGCAGCTCAAGCAGAACTGCGAGCGCTTGGGTGTACCCGCATTGAAATTGACCCGCGATGCACTCTCGAAGACCCCACGTTGCACTCCTATCGGCGTGACCGTGAGTGCGGTAGGAATGCCACAATCATTTTCCCGGCGTAGGGCATGTGTTGACCGATGCAGGCAGTGGCATGTCGCGCGGTGATAAAGGCTCTTGAGTCCCTTGCGGCAGGGGCGTAATCGGAATTATCCACTCTGTTTTTTCGACATACCGGCAAGGTTGCGCCGTAACGGACAGCGCGGGCATTAACGTTGCAGAGCCGACACAATCAGGAGGACACAATGGCGGATGGTTTCGGAGCTCGAGCTCGTAAGTTCATGGGCTGGTACCCGGCTGACGAAGTCGAGGATGAAGCCCAGGATTTTGATCTCTACGAAGATGAAACTACGTACGAGACTGAAATTCCGCAGAAAGAGATTTCCTCCGTCGTCACCCCTCTGCACCGTGAGGACCTTGAAGTGAAGACAACGTCTGACCTTTCGCGCATCGTCACCGTCCACCCGACCGCATACTCGGATGCTAAGACGATCGGCGAAGCCTTCCGCAACGGAACGCCCGTCATTATGAACGTCACTGATATGCGCGAAGAAGAAGCACGCCGTCTGATTGACTTCGCAGCCGGCCTGACCTTCGCTCTTCGCGGTGGTTTTGAGCGCGTGACCAACCGCGTCTTCCTGCTGTCGCCCGCAACCGTAGAGGTCACCGGCGATGTGATTGGAAGCCGTCGCGGAACCCTCTTCAACCAGGGCTGATTAGCTTTCGATGACAGCACTTGTATACGCCGGCTGGGCGATTTACTGGCTTGCGAGCATCTACCTGCTGTTCGCGTTCATTCGACTGGTCTTTGATTGGCTTGAGTTTCTTCTGCCGAACTTTAGACCGCGCGGAATCCTGCTTGTTATCGCGAATTTCGTGTACGTGCTGACAGATCCGCCGATTCGATTCCTGCGTCGAAGAATTCCGCCACTGCGCATCGGTGCCGGTTTGTCGCTGGATCTTGGATTCTTGATTGTTTTTGTCGCGCTGATCGTGTTGCAACGAGTAGGAATTTCTCTGGCAACAATTGGCTGACTTCGTGGGTTAAAGGTCGCTGATGTTGCTGGTCAAACGCTGTTATTTGACCGCAATGGTTGTTTTGAACCGTTGGAGAGGTGCCTGACTGGCCAAATCTCGCACGCATAGATTGTGAGTAATGTGTCATGTCATGTGTTCATTGTTGCGTGTGTGACTATTGAGTCAGATATGATAATCCATGATGTGTCGATGGACAGTTGTCCGGCGACTGTCCTGATGCGCAACCGACGTCAATCGCTTGGGATCGCATCGACCCGACGATATTGAGAGGCGAACACATGGCTCTGCTGACTACAGAGGACGTTCTTAACAAGAAGTTCCAGTACGTAAAGTTCCGCGAAGGTTACGACCAGGTTGAGGTTGACGAATTCCTTGACGAAGTCGTTTCGACGATCTACACCCTGAACGTCGAGAATCAGGATCTGAAGGAAAAGCTTGAAGCGGCCGAGCGTCGTATCGCCGAGCTCTCCTCCGGTGCTGAAATTGTCGAGGCTCCGGTTGCCCCGGCAGTCGAGGTCGTAGAAGAGGCTCCTGCTCCGGTTGAACAGACCGTTGAGGAGGCTCCGGTTGCAACCGTCGTCGAGACCCCTGCCGAAACCGTAGCGCCCGTCGACACCGAGTCGGCTGCTTTTGCTACCAACATGCTTACACTTGCTCAGCGCGTCCACGACGAATACGTGCGCGACGGCAAGGAAGAATCCGAGCGTATCATCGCCGAAGCTCACGCCAAGGCCGACGAGATCGTTGCAGACGCTCAGAACCAGCACGAAACCATCCTTGCGAAGCTTGACGAAGAACGCACTCGCCTTGAGGGCACCATTAACGAGTTGCGTTCCTTCGAGTCGGATTACCGCTCGTCGATCCGTGGTCACCTCGAGACCCTGCTCTCCCAGGTCAACCCGGACACCCAGCAGGACTGATCTTTTCATCAGATCTGATCTTCACATCGGTTAAATGGCGGTGGTACCTCTCAGGACCACCGCCATTACCATGTGAAAAGCTAAGAACCATCATCCTTGGCTAGCAGATAGGGCCTCGGGGCGCCTTCACTACGATAAGGCAAACACAAAGAACCCAGAAAGGAGAACCTGACATGAATACCTCCCAGTCAAAGTCTCGCTATGTTATCGCGGGAGCGATTGCGATTGTCGCAGTGGTCCTCGATCAGGTGACGAAGTTCTGGGCGTTGTCAGCATTAGCTGATGACACTCACCCGATTCCGATTATCGGCTCGCTGCTTTCTTTCCAATTGCTTCATAATTCGGGTGCCGCGTTTTCTTTGGGAGAAACGTCCACGTGGGTTTTCACCGTCCTCTCGGTTGTCATCATCGGCATCCTGATTGTTGGACTGAGTCGCTCTGTGCGTGTGAGCGCGGCGGCCTGCCTTGGTCTTCTGGGTGGCGGAGCGATCGGTAACTTGATCGATCGTCTGATCCAGCCCCCGGGCATCGGCGTTGGACACGTCGTTGACTTCATCAACTACAACGGCTTTTTCGTTGGCAATGTGGCTGATATTTGGATTGTGATTGGCGCGATTTGGTTGGCGTGGGAGTTTTCCCGTGATGGAGCGTTCTCCGGTGAAGACAACGCAGATGATGCACCTGTCGTGAATTCATTGAGTGACGAGGCCGCGCATGAGTGATACGCGTTTGCTTCCTGTTCCTGACGCGCTGGTAGAAGAACGCGTTGACGTGGCTCTTGCTCGCATGCTCGGGATGTCGCGTGCGCAGTGTGCGGGGCTTGTTGAAGATGGAAACGTCCTGATTAACGGCGTGGTTCCTTCAAAGTCGACCAAGCTCGGTGCGATGGATCTGATTGAAGTCACTATCCCAGCGCCCGATACAACCCCACCACCGGTCACCGGCATGGACATTCTTTACGACGATGATGACGTGGTTGTCGTTGATAAGCCCGTGGGCGTTGCTGCGCATACGGGGCCAGGCTGGAGTGGCCCGACGGTTCTTGGAAACTTGGAAGCGGCCGGTTATCGCATTACCTCGTACGGTCCCCCCGAGCGCCAGGGGATTGTGCACCGTCTCGATGTGGGAACATCGGGGGCGATGATGGTGGCGAAGTCAGAGCTCGCCTATTCGGTGATGAAGCGCGCGTTCAAAGAACGAACCGTGACGAAGATTTATCACGCGGTCGTTGCCGGTCATATGGATCCGCCGTCGGGCACGATTGATGCTCCTATTGGTCGCCACCCGTCGCGGGAGTGGCGCATGGCCGTCATCGATGGTGGGAAGCATGCGGTGACGCACTATGACACGTTGGAACTGATGGCGGGGGCGTCTCTGCTGGAAATCCATTTGGAGACCGGGCGAACCCACCAGATTCGTGTTCACACCGCGGCAGTGGGGCATCCGTGTGTCGGAGACGTTTTCTATGGGGCTGATCCAAAGAAGGCCAAAGAATTGGGCCTCGTGCGCCAGTGGTTGCATGCCGTTGAACTGACGTTTAACCACCCGCGTACCGGTCTGCCCACAACTGTTCGCTCACCCTATCCCGCTGATCTGCAAGCGGCTTTGGAATCGTTGAGGATCGCCGACTGATACCGCAATCATCGTAGCGGGCACCGGCAAACCACGCCGGCATGTTGTGTACTGAAAGCATATCCATGCACCCCTCACGGGTGTGCAATCTTTGGTCGCCTGATGAAGAAGGCAGGTGCGTCAATACGCCGAAAACCGCTGGTCGAGGTTGTGAATCTGCGTGATTTCAAGGAAAACTCTCACGCTCCTTCCGGGGTGCTTAATCACCCGATGACGGCTACCATCAAGACCATGGCTGATTCCTTCGTTCACTTGCACAACCACTCCGAGTACTCGATGCTTGACGGCGCAGCAAAGACGAAGGCGATGGCTGAAGAAGCGGCTCGTTTGGGTCAGCCCGCTATTGGCTTGACCGATCACGGCTACTTGTTTGGCGCATACGACTTCTACTCGAACTGTAAGAAGGCCGGGGTCAAGCCGATTATTGGTTTGGAAGCCTATGTGACTCCCGGTACGTCGCGTTTTGACCGTCAAAAAGTGCGATGGGGAGAACCCTGGCAAAAGAGCGATGACGTGTCGGGTTCGGGTTCATACAACCACCTGACGCTGATCGCCTATTCAACCGAGGGCATGCATAACCTGTTTCGCCTCGGTTCCTACGCCTCAACTGAAGGACAGTTTGGCAAGTATCCTCGCGCGGATAAGGAACTACTCTCTCAGTTCCACGAGGGCTTGATTGTGTTTACCGGGTGTCCTTCGGGTGCTGTTCAGACGCGTATGCGCCTTGGCCAATGGGACGAGGCAGTTCGTGAAGCAGCCGAGCTCCGCGATATTTTTGGCGCAGAAAACTTCTACGTTGAGCTCATGGACCACGGCATCGAAATGGAACGTCGCACCCAGCTCCAGCTACTGGAATTGGCGAAGTTGATGGATGCTCCGCTTGTCGTGACGAATGACGCCCACTATGTGAAGAAGGAAGACCGTCAGATCCAAGACGCTCTTCTCTGCATCAACTCCGGTTCGCGTATTTCTGACCCCGATCGATTCAAGTTTGATGGCGACGGCTACTACATTCGTCCCAGTGAAGAAATGCGCGAGCTGTGGAAGGAACTCCCACAGGCGTGCAACTCGACTCTGGAAATCGCTGAACGTTGCGAGGTGCACTTCACAACCACCGATGACGGCGCAAACTACATGCCCGACTTCCCGGTGCCCGAAGGCGAAGACAAGACCTCGTGGTTCATCAAAGAGGTTGAAAAGGGCCTCAACTATCGTTTCCCGAACGGTATTCCCGACGATGTCCGTAAGCAGGCGAAATACGAAGAAGATGTCATTATTTCGATGGGCTTCCCCGGTTACTTCCTGACGGTGGCAGACTACATTAACTGGGCGAAGAGCCAAGGTATTCGCGTTGGACCTGGTCGTGGTTCGGGCGCAGGATCAATGGTTGCCTACGCCATGAAGATTACAGAGCTGAATCCTCTTGAACACGGTCTGATCTTCGAACGCTTCTTGAACCCAGAACGTATCTCGATGCCCGACTTCGACGTCGACTTCGACGAACGTAGGCGAGATGAGGTCATTCAGTACGTCAAGGCCAAGTATGGCGAGGATCGCATTTCGCAGGTTGTCACCTACGGCACGATTAAGACAAAGCAGGCCCTGAAAGACTCTGCCCGTATCTTGGGTAAGGACTTCAAGGTGGGCGAGCAACTGACGAAGGCTCTACCGCCGTCCATCATGGGCAAGGACATTAGCGTTCACGGCATCTTTGACAAGGACGACAAGCGTTACGCCGAAGCTGTCGAGTTCCGTAAGTACTACGAAGAAAACCCGGAGACTCACGAGGTCGTTCAGTACGCGCTCGGTCTTGAAGGTTTGACCCGCCAGTGGGGCGTTCACGCGTGTGCGGTCATCATGAGTTCGCATACGCTGACCGACATTATTCCGATTATGAAGCGCCCCCAGGATGGCGCGATCATCACTCAGTTCGACTATCCGACGTGTGAAACACTCGGCCTGCTGAAGATGGACTTCCTGGGTCTTCGTAACCTGACGGTCGTCTCGGACGCGCTGGAAAACATTGCGCTGAACGGCAAGGAAGAACCGGATCTGGAACACCTGGAGTTCAACGATCCAAAGACATACGAACTCCTGTCTGCCGGTGAAACACTGGGCGTTTTCCAGCTTGATGGTGGCGGTATGCGCGACCTTCTGAAGCTGATGAAGCCCGACAACTTCGAAGATATTTCCGCTGTCGGCGCCCTGTATCGTCCAGGTCCGATGGGCGCGAATTCGCACACGAACTACGCGCTACGTAAGAACGGGAAGCAGGAAATTACGCCGATTCACCCCGAATTGGCTGAGGCACTGGAATCGATTCTGGGTACGACCTACGGCTTGATCGTGTATCAGGAACAGGTCATGCAGATCGCGCAGAAGCTGGCGGGCTACTCACTTGGCCAAGCAGATATTCTGCGTAAGGCAATGGGTAAGAAGAAGCCCGAGGTTCTGGCAAAGCAGTTCGAGGCATTCCAGCAGGGAATGCTGGACAACGGCTATTCGAAGGAATCAATCCAGGCTCTCTGGGATGTCGTTGTTCCCTTCTCCGCCTACGCATTCAACAAGGCACACTCGGCCGCATACGGTTTGGTGTCCTACTGGACCGCGTTTTTGAAGGCGAACTACAAGACGGAGTACATGGCGGCTCTGCTGACGTCCACGAAGGACAACAAGGACAAACGTGCGCTCTACTTGGCTGAAGCCCGACACATGGATATCACGGTTCTTCCCCCCGACGTCAATGCGTCGCAGGGTAACTTTGCGCCAGACGGTGAAGCGATTCGTTTCGGTCTGAACGCGATCCAGAACGTGGGAGCGAACGTGGTTGAAGCCATCGTTGAGACCCGAAAGGAAAAGGGCCCGTTTACTTCCTTCCAGGACTTCTTAGACAAGGTGCCTCAGGTTGTGTGCAACAAGCGCACGATTCAGTCGCTGATCCGTGCAGGTGCGTTTGACTCGATGGGCTACACGCGTCGTGCAATGCTGTCGTGTTGTGACGAGGCCGTTGAAGCAATCACCGATGTGAAGCGTAACGAAGCGATTGGTCAGTTCGACCTGTTTGGTGCGTTGGGTATGGATGCCGGCGCTGATAGCGGTTCACATGCCCTGGGAGTCACTATTCCGGATATCCCTGAATTCGACCGCAAGTTCAAGCTGTCTCAAGAACGCGAGATGCTTGGCTTGTACGTGTCGGATCATCCGCTTCGTGGCATTGAAGGAGCGCTGGCTCGCTATCAGGATCACGAGATCGCGCAGGTCGTCGGATCTGAGGATTCAATGTCGAATCAGACAGTGCGTATCGCGGGTCTGATTTCGAATGTTCAGACGAAGGTGACGAAACAGGGTAGTGTGTGGGCCGTTGCGACCCTCGAGGACTTGTCGGGGTCGGTTGAAGTTCTTTTCTTCCCGCGTTCTTACGAGACGATTTCAACGCATCTTGCCCAGGACATTGTGGTTCAGATTGAGGGTCGCGTGAATGTCCGCGATGAGGGCATGTCGATTTATGGCCAGTCGATGACGATTTTGGACTTGCGTGAGGACGGCGATACTCCGCTGGAGCTTCAGCTTCCTGCAACGCGGTGTACGGCGGAATTGCTGGGCGAGTTGAAAGATGTCCTTCAAGCGTTCCCAGGTGATTCTCCTGTTCGTTTACATATCCGCGAGCGCACGGGCACGACGATCGTTGAGTTGGATCAGCGTTTGCGCGTGTCGCCGACGGGACCGTTCTTCTCACATGTGAAGGCTATCGTGGGCATCGACGGAGTCCTGAGCACGCACTGAGCTACTTCGGGGTGCTCGTGCTAAAAGGACGAGGCCGCCCAGCGTTGTTGGTCGTTTCTCGTGTGTCGGGGTCGAATGATGGGATGGCGTGGCCTTGGTTGTTGCGCCTCAGGCTTAGTCGATCTGTGCGACGATGGCGCCATCTGATCCCATGGGGGAGTTAACCTCTACGACGTCACCGTCTGTGAGCTGACGACCTCGCCTGGTTTCAACTGTGTGGTTGACGTATACGTCGCCACCCTGGATGAGCTCGCGTGCGAGTCCCCCGTCTTCGGCAAGGTTGGCGAGTTTGAGGAACTGTCCGAGTCTGATGACTCCGCTGACTTCGATGGTGGGGAAGTCTGACATGGACGTTTCCTTTCTGGCGTTTACGGGCTGCGGGTGAGTTGTCCGCATTGTGTGCTTCTATGTTCGCGCGTTGGGCGCCGAAGAACCAAATGTGTGTGCCCGCCTATGCTTGGGGTATGGATACTCTGATGCAACGACTGGATCTTCGTGGAACTGTTCTTGAAACGACAGATCTTGCTCATGCGTTGCCTCGTGCTGCGCTGGATACGTCGAAGGCCGCAGATCAGGTTGCTCCGATCTTGAAGCGTGTTCGTGAAGAGGGCGCGCCCGCGCTGTACGACTTGGCTGAAAAGTTTGACCGTGTTCGCCCGGCTTCGCTTCGTGTTCCGGCTCAGGCAATTGCTGATGCTTTGGTGAATCTTGACCCGAAGATTCGCGAGGCGCTTGAGATGTCGATTGCGCACAACCGTATGGGGCATACTCAACAGTTGCCCGCGCCTGCTCAGGTGCAGATTATTCCGGGCGGAACCGTGTCCCAGCGTTGGATTCCAGTTGAACGTGTGGGCCTGTATGTTCCCGGTGGCTTGGCTGTCTACCCGTCGTCCGTCGTGATGAACGTGGCGTGTGCGCAGGTTGCGGGCGTGGAGTCTATTGCGTTGGCGTCTCCTCCTCAGTCAGAGTTCGGCGGTCTTCCTCACCCGACAATTTTGGCGGCGTGCGCGTTACTGGGCGTTGATGAGGTCTGGGCGATTGGTGGAGCTCAGGCGATTGGATCCTTTGCCTACGGTGTGACCGATGGTGATGACGTCTTGAAGCCCGTCGACGTGGTGACTGGACCGGGCAACATTTTCGTTGCCGCAGCCAAGCGCCTTGTTCAGGGAACCGTCGGCATTGACGCCGAAGCGGGAACAACCGAGATCGCAATCCTCGCCGATTCCAGTGCTCACCCGGCATTCGTTGCCGCCGACCTGATCAGTCAGGCGGAACATGACCCGGCTGCAGCATCGGTCCTCGTGACCTCCAGCGAGGAACTGGCTGACGAAGTGGAAGCTGAAATCAAGGTGCAGGCGCAGGCGACAACGCACACTGAGCGTATTCTTACCGCCCTGTCAGGCCCACAGTCCGGTATTGTCCTCGTCGATGATGTGGAAGACGGACTGACTGTCGTGAACGCGTACGGCGCAGAGCACCTGGAAGTCCAGACCCTGAACTCCCGCGATGATGCTCTGAAGGTGAAGAACGCGGGTGCCATCTTTGTTGGGTCGTACACGCCGGTTCCGCTCGGCGACTACATTGCCGGCTCGAATCATGTGCTGCCCACCGGTGGCACAGCGCGCTTCGCATCGGGATTGAATGTCATGCAGTACCTGCGTTCCCAGCAGGTCGTGGAATACACGGCCGAAGCACTGGATCAGTTGAGCGACAAGCTGAACACGCTTGCGATCGCGGAAAATCTGCCGGCACACGGTCAAGCCGCCCTGATCCGCCGCACAGCTGCCAAAGACGGAGAGTGACACCATGACGATTCTTCCGATTCGATCCGATCTTAAAGGACTCTCGCCCTACGGTGCTCCGCAGCTCAACGTTCCGGTGTGCCTGAACGTCAACGAGAACCCGTATTCGCCCTCCGAAAACGTGATTGCCGATATCGCTGAGTCCGTTGCCAAGGCGGCTGCGGGTCTCAACCGCTACCCGGATCGTGACTTCATGGAACTACGTGGCGCGCTCGCGGACTACCTAGAAAAAGAATCCGGTGTTCGTCGGCGTCCGGAACTGATGTGGGCAGCGAACGGCTCAAATGAAGTGATGTTGCAGATTCTGGAAGCATTCGGTGGCCCTGGCCGGACGGCCGTCAGCTTTGCTCCGACGTACTCGATGTACCACGAGTACGCGCGCGACACGAATACCGCGTGGGTGCAGGGGCGTCGCGATGATGACTTTACATTGAACCGCGCGTTCGTTGAAGAAACATTGAAAGCGCAGCGTCCTTCTGCTGTTCTGCTGGCCAGCCCGAATAATCCGACGGGCACAGCGTTGCCGTTCGAGGACATTGAGTGGATCCTGGACATCGCGCGCGAAAGCGGTCCAGAGATTGACGGCCAGGCGTCTGCGTCGATCGTCGTTATTGACGAGGCCTACGGTGAATTCCGCAGAACCGGCACACCGTCATCTCTTGAACTCTTGGACGCGAATGAGCACCTCATCGTCAGTCGCACAATGTCGAAGGCCTTCGGCATGGCGGGCCTGCGCCTCGGCTATATGAGCGCCTGCCAAGAAATCATCGACGCGATCATGTTGGTTCGCCTGCCGTACCACCTCTCAACTCTTACGCAGGCAACGGCGCTTGCTGCTCTGCGCCACACGGATGAACTGATGGCACAGGTGGCCTCGTTGCGCGCCGAACGCGACCAGCTGGTCACGTGGCTGAAAGACAAAGGCTTCGACGCTGTCGATTCGGATGCCAACTTTGTCCTCTTCGGACGCTTCGATGACCGCGAAGCCATCTTTCAGGCTCTGCTTGATCGCGGAATTCTGATCCGAGTTGTCGGGCCTGAGGGCTGGCTTCGTGTCAGTATTGGAACACCTGAAGAAACCGCCAGCTTCAAAGCAGCACTTGAGGAGATCACGAAATGACGAACACCTTTGCTACTCCGCGTACCGCCGTCATTGACCGCGTGACGTCTGAGTCCTCGATCCACCTCGAGCTGAACTTGGATGGAACAGGCAAGAATGACATTTCCACGTCCGTGCCTTTCTACGACCACATGTTGACTGCACTGTCGAAGCACTCGCTGATTGACCTGACGGTGAAGGCGACGGGTGATATTGATATCGACGTGCACCACACGGTTGAAGATACGGCGATCTGCCTGGGTCTTGCGCTGAAGGAAGCGCTAGGGGACAAGCGCGGTATTCGCCGTTTCGGTGAGGCGACTGTTCCGCTCGACGAGGCGCTGGCTCACGCGGTTGTTGACGTCGCGGGACGTCCCTACATTGTGCATGCGGGTGAACCTGCCGGTCAGGAATACCACCTGATTGGTGGTCACTACACTGGTTCAATGACGCGTCACGTCTTCGAATCCCTGACCTTCAATTCCGGAATTTGCCTGCACATGAACGTGCTTGCTGGTCGCGACCCGCACCACATCGTCGAGGCCCAGTTTAAGGCGTTGGCACGAGCGCTTCGTGCTGGCGTTGAGCCGGATCCTCGCGTCGACGGAATTCCATCGACCAAGGGTGCGCTCTAAGCCGAGTCGAGCGTAGGTAGCAGAGGAGAGTTATGTCGCGTCGTGATGACGACTTCGATGCCGAGTTCGCGGATCTTGTCGCGTCCCTTGACGGCGAAGATTTAGGCAAGGAAACGCTTGATGGTGAAGCGTATGCCGACGATGTACTGGCGGCACACAATCTGGGAGAAAAGCCCGCTGGCGCAGATACGACGAGCGAGACAGACAACAGGGACGCATCGACCAAGGCGTTGAAAGATCCTGACGATGTCCCGGTTGATGAATCCCTCCATCTTGACGGTGGCAAGCTGTCGGTTGGTTTGGTTCTGGCCCCGATTCCATCGCCTGGCGCGCTTCACTCTCTTTTGGCTCTGTCTGGTTTGAAGCTCAGCGTCGTCCGTTTGAAGCCGTGGACGGCGATCTGGCAGCGTGTAGAAACTCAGCCGACTGACGAAGAAGAGTTGGATGCGTTGCTTTCCGGCCAGCGTCCCATGCCCGCTCCCATCGACGAGGCCGCCCGCGTTGTTTCACGCCTGTCCAAATATGGGGCGGTTGCTGTCATGTCGTGGCTGGTTGAAGGCGATGGGGTTGAACCCGGTGTTTCTGGTCGGATTACAGCCCAGCGTTATGTGAACGGACAGCCGGAGGAAACGATTCCTGCGGGTGTTTTACTTGGTGCAATGCCACAGGCAACCGAGGATCTACTGCTTGGACGTTCGACCCCCGAAGACTACGAGGACTCCGTGTCTGCGGATGGGACGAGCCGTAAGCGTCCGGGCGGTTTCTTTGGCGGATTGTGGAAGAAGTAGACGATGACGCACGTAGTTGTTTTTGAGTATGGTTCGGGCAATGTACGCTCTGCGTGCCGAGCTTTGGAACATGTGGGCGCCGATGTTGAACTGACTGCAGACCGTGAAGCAGCATTGAATGCTGATGGCTTGCTGGTGCCTGGCGTAGGCGCGTTCCATGCGGTGATGCGCCAGTTGCGCGTAGCTGACGGCGAAAACATTATTGACATGCGTCTTGCTGGTGGGCGCCCGGTGATGGGTATCTGCGTTGGCCTGCAGATCATGTTCTCTTCGTCCGAAGAGAAGGGTGAAGGCGAGGGTCTTGGCCAGTGGCCGGGCGTGGTGAAGCGTTTGGACGCTGAAGTGGTTCCGCACATGGGCTGGTCACCGATTGAAGCGGCTACCGGTTCGGAGCTTTTCGCGGGAGTCGAAGACCAGCGCTTCTATTTCGTTCACTCCTACGGTGTCCATGACGATCCGACCGCGGCGTTAGCTGGGGGAGTGACCACCCCACCGTTGACGTCCTGGGCACGGCACGGAAATTCCCGCTTCGTTGCAGCCGTAGAAAACGGCCCATTGAGTGCAACCCAGTTCCACCCGGAAAAGTCAGGAGATGCCGGTATGACGCTACTGGCAAACTGGCTCGACACACTGAAGTAACTTCACGCAATAAACGATTAAAGGATTTCCATGAACGACCTGATTCTTCTTCCCGCCGTTGACGTTGTCGACGGACAAGCCGTTCGCCTGACCCAGGGTGAAGCTGGTACGGAAACACACTACGGCCACCCGATGGACGCTGCGCGCTCTTTCGCGGATGCTGGGGCAACGTGGCTGCACCTCGTCGATCTGGATGCCGCATTTGGACGTGGGTCGAACGCTGCGCTACTTGCTGAGATCACCGCGAACGTGGATATGAATGTCGAACTGTCCGGTGGCATTCGCGATGATGAGTCGCTCAAGCGCGCTTTGGGAGCCGGTGCCCGTCGCGTGAACCTTGGTACTGCAGCTTTGGAAAATCCAGAGTGGACTGAGCGAGTCATTAAAGAATATGGCGATCAGATTGGCATCGGCTTGGACGTGCGTGGAGATACCTTGTCTGCCCGCGGATGGACCCGCGATGGAGGCAATCTTTGGGAGACAATCGAACGCCTGAACAAGGCTGGTTGCGTGCGCTACGTGGTCACTGACGTGACGCGCGACGGCATGCTGTCGGGACCGAACGTTGATCTGCTTGCTCGCGTTTGCGGCGCGACCGACGCCGCCGTTGTGGCATCCGGTGGAGTGTCAACGCTGGACGATATTGCCACCCTGCGAGGTCTCGTTGGCGTTGGCGTCGAAGGTGCAATTGTTGGCAAAGCCCTCTACGCCGGCGCGTTCACGATTGAAGAAGCCCTGAAAGTTGCGCGGGGGCTTTAAACGATGAACGAAACCATGGATTCTCGCCCAATCCCAGCTCTCGATGATGCGCAGAAGAGCCGGCTTGCTGCTCGGTTGAAGATGATGAATCGCGATCGTGGTGACTCGGGTCAGATTCTCGAAGCGACGAGGCGTGCGCTGGCTCTTGAAGCGGATAGTGATAATGGCGCAGCCAGATTGGAAGCCCTCGCCGATGCTTTGGCTCACGATCGCGTGATTGTCCCGATTGCTGTTGAAGAGGATCCTCGTGTCACCGGACACCACGGAGGAATTGACGGCGACGGACAGGCGCCGACGGACTTTGTTCGCGTTGACTGCCTGGCAGGCAAGGCGATTGCCGTATTCTCTTCGGCCGATCAACTTCGGGCTTTCGATGCTTTCGCCAGACCTACCGCTCTCGCATTCCGGAGCGTTGCCCTTGCTGCGCTGGTGGAAACCGGAGGCCGAGTTGTCATGGATCCTGCCGGGTCCAACGTTGTGATACCACGTCCCCTTGTCGCGGCACTTGCGCAGGGAGACACGTGGTTGCCAGCCTGGAAAGACCAAGAACTCGCCGAAGAGTTGAAGATGCTCGCGCAGGTAAGCCATAACGGAACCTCGCCGATCGTTGACGTGCAGCTGACCTGCGGGGCAGTCGGAAACGTGACTGTCACCCTGTTCGTCAACGCCAATGCTGATCAGCGTGGGCTTAAAAAGTCGCTGATGGAAGCGGTGTCTGCTATCGGAGATTCAAAACGTCTTCAGGTATCAGCCGACAGGATTGAGATCGTTCCACGTTGGGTGAGCGTCGCATAGCCTGCACGTCGCATAGTCCACGTGTGTGAGCGATCCCATCTGCGCCGAAGTCACTGAAATTGGTGCGCTATCAGCGCAGATGTTAAAGTTGAAGCAACCGTCTGGGCGAATGCCTGGAATGCAAGCGGAGTTTCCTCCCACCTGGATGCCCGCCTTGGCTTGCCAAGGTCCACGCAATTGGCGTGACGTGAAAGGGGATCGGGTTCTTCGGTAGACGTTTCGGCGTCTGCCAAATGGGCTGGCCTCCGTGCGCATGAAGTGCAACGGAGGCCATTTTCGTTGCTCTTCACGAAGTACCGTGGAAGGAGCCACTCATCAGCGAGACTCGCATTAACGAGCGCATCCGAGTTCCTGAGGTTCGCCTCGTGGGACCCGGAGGGGAACAGGTCGGCGTCGTTTGTGTTGAAGACGCCCTGCGCCTGGCCGAAGAGGCCGGCCTTGACCTGGTAGAGGTTGCCCCCGACGCTAAGCCGCCGGTTGCCAAGCTCATGGATTACGGCAAGTTTAAGTACGAAGCCGCCCAGAAGGCTCGCGATGCTCGCCGTAATCAGGCGAACACCCAGCTGAAAGAGATTCGCTTCCGCTTGAAGATTGACGACCATGATTTTGGCGTTAAGAAGGGACACGTTGAGCGTTTCCTTTCCCAAGGCGACAAGGTCAAGGTCATGATCATGTTCCGCGGACGTGAGCAGTCCCGTCCTGAAGCTGGCGTTCGCCTGCTTCAGCGTTTGGCTGAAGAGGTTGGTGAGCTCGCAACAGTCGAGTCCATGCCTCGCCAGGATGGTCGCAATATGACCATGGTTCTTGCGCCTACAAAACGTAAGTCTGATGCTTTGAACGAACAGCGCAAGCGTCGTGAAGCAGAGCGTAAGGAACGACGCGGTAAGCGTCAGGAACGCGCAATCAAGGACCAGGCACGTTCCGCAAAAGCGGACACCACGGACAAGAACTGACATTGACGCGTAAGCGTTGATGGAACAAAGAAGGAATAGCAAATGCCGAAGAACAAGACGCACTCCGGTGCGAAGAAGCGCTTCCGCGTGACCGGCTCGGGCAAGATCATGCGCGAGCAGGCCGGTGCACGCCACCTGCTGGAGCACAAGTCCAGCCGTAAGACCCGCCGCCTCGCCACTGACCAGGTCCTTGAGAACGCAGACGTTAAGCGCGTCCGTCGTCTCCTTGGCAAGTGAGCTTCGCAAAAGGAGATTTGAAACATGGCACGTGTCAAGCGTTCTGTTAACGCCAAGAAGAAGCGTCGTACAGTCCTCGAGCAGGCGTCCGGCTATCGTGGTCAGCGTTCCCGCATGTACCGCAAGGCCAAGGAGCAGGTCACTCACTCCTTCGTCTACTCCTACCGCGACCGCAAGGCCCGCAAGGGTGACTTCCGTCGCCTCTGGATCCAGCGCATCAACGCTGCCTCGCGCGCGCAGGGCATGACCTACAACCGTTTCATCCAGGGCCTCGGCCTTGCTGGTGTTGAGGTCGACCGTCGCATGCTCGCCGAGCTCGCCGTCAACGACATCAACGCGTTCAACGCGCTGGTGCAGGTTGCCAAGGATGCTCTGCCGGCAGACGTCAACGCCCCCAAGGCCTGACATACGGTGACTTTTCAGTCCGAGCGCCCGTCCATGCTCGCCAATCCTCACGCTGAACGCGTGAAGAAAGTGGCAGCGTTGGCCGGGCGCTCGGCACGTCGTAAGACGAATCTTCTGCTTGTTGAAGGGCCACAAGCAGTCCGCGAACTTCTGGCTTTTAGTGGCCAGCATGTTCGCGATGTGTACTTCACTGACGGTGCAGCGAGTCTGCATCCTGACGTGCACGCCCTGGCTTCTTCCGTGACCCGCTGGTGCCATATGGTGACCGATGAGGTCGCTTCTGCGATGAGCTCTGATGCTCAGGGCATTATTGCCGTTGCAACACGTGACGCAGTGGTGTCCACGTTGCGCGATAGTGCGCCTCGGCAGACATATGTTGTGCTCGCCCAGGGGCGCGATCCGGGCAACGTTGGTACCATCATCCGCACCGCTGATGCGATGGGATGCGCCGGTGTCATCGTCGTTGCGGGCACCGTCAATGTGGCCAGCCCGAAGGTCATCCGTTCCTCCGCAGGCAGTGTCTTCCACCTTCCGCTCGTTGGTGTTGCCTCGTTCGACGAGGCCGCCCGGTTGCTCAAAACGCGCGGTGCGCGCCTGCTGGGCACCAGCGGCGGAGTGGGCACCGAAGACCTTGGGCAGCTGATGACTCAGGTAATCGCTGGGGGAGCGGGTCCTCTTGCCTCATCTCATGCGTGGGTCTTCGGCAATGAAGCGAAGGGCATGAGCCAGGCTGAACTCGATGCGTGTGACACTCTTGTCCGCATCGACATGACCGGTCAGGCCGAGTCCCTGAACGTGGCCTCTGCAGCCTCAATGTGTCTTTTTGCTTCTCAGTGCGCGCGCTTGTCCAATGAAGCGCTGAAATAGTGTGCGCGGCCTCGTGAATCAATGACTGGACCAGGCGCCAGCTGTCCTTTTGTCGCCACGAACCAACTAGGCTTGAACCATGACGTTGGTAAGTGAATGCTCGGAATCTGAACTCATTCGTCGCTATCAGGAAGTTCTTCCCGTTGGTGAACGCACCATGATCGGAATCGGCGACGACTGCGCGCAGATTGCAACCCCTGAAGGATCGTTCGTCGTATCGACGGATGTCATCGTCGAAGACCAGCACTTCCACAGGTATTGGTCCGACGCTTACCAGATTGGTGCTCGCATTACCGCGCAGAATCTTGCAGATATTGCCGGTATGGGTGGGTACACGTCATCGATCGTTATCTCTGTTGTGCTCACTCCTGACACCGAAGTCGAATGGCTGATCGACGTGGTTCGAGGTATCGGCGATCGTGCTCGCGAAGTCGGGGCCGGCGTCGTCGGCGGTGATATGTCGGCGGGAGAAAAGATGGTGCTGTCGATGACCGTTATGGGCTGGTGCGAAGGCGATCCCGTGGTGCGTTCGGGAGCGAAACCTGGTGATGTGATCGCGGTGAGTGGTCGAGTTGGCTTCTCGCACGCCGGCTTGGATCTGTTGCTGGGCGAGCACATTGACCCTGCAATTCGTGACGACGAGTCAATGGGGATTATGGCTGAAGCCCTCAACATGTATCGCGCTCCCGAGCCTCCGTTGGAGACCGGGCCAGCTGCTGCGCGCGCCGGTGCCCACGCAATGATGGACCTATCTGATGGCATTGCTATGGATGGCACGCGTATGGCGAAAGCGTCTGGTGTGATCATTGACCTCGACCCGACTGCGTTGGAACGCGAAGCAGATCCGTTGCGTCAGCTCGCCGAGATCTGCGGTGTGAACCCGGTGGAATGGGTCGTCTTCGGCGGTGAAGACCACGGCATGATCGCTGCCTTTGGGCCAGATGCGACCATTCCCGAAGGATTCCGCATTGTGGGACACGTCCGCGAGGTCGGTGAAGGGGAAAATGCGACTATGTTCCTGAACGGCCACCCCTTGCGTGGGAAGTGGGATCACTTCAAGAATGAATAAGAGGCGCTCGAGGTGAAAAAGTCTGGCTCGCAAGGGCATCCTTGCGAGCCAGACTCATAAAGTGTGGTGACCTTTTAAAGGCCATCCAACAGGTGCGCGGCTATCAGATAGCGCGCTGAACCTTGTCGGATTTCAGGCACTTGGTGCACACGTTCAGGCGCTTCGGGGTGCCCTCAACAAGGGCGCGAACGCGCTGAATGTTCGGATTCCAGCGGCGGTTGGTGCGAACGTGAGAGTGTGACACGCTCTTGCCGAAGCCGGGTCCCTTACCGCACACGTCACAAACGGCAGCCACGATGATCTCCTCGGTTGTCAAAATAGGTTATTCCCGTTTTCACAGGACAGTATTGAGCGGTGTAGTCCACCGCAGGCAACTATGAAAGATTAACGGATTAACGCCTTCAACTCCAAGTTTTGCGCCCTTTGTGGGCTGTCAGGTAGCCCACATTCGTTGATAGAGTGCGGATTGTGTGTGGCTTGCGGCAGGGAGCGTAGTGGCTTGAAGGCCAGAGCGGGGTGTGCAGCATCCTAGTGTTGCAGTGTGGTTTCTACGACGGTGATGACGAAGGTGATGCAAGCGACGGCTCAGTAGGTGGCGAGCTGTGCGGTCTGGGTATCCGTCCGTGCATTCCTCGTCCATGACAAGGCCCTGCCTGCAGTTCCGGTCGTGTGAGGCGACATTGTGGGCTCTGTGGGAAGGGGAGTGTCGCCTCGTATAACTGGGGGAGCTAGGCGTTCAAAAACTAGTGTGAGCCGTGGAGTACGAAGCGATAAAAATGCAACGATTGTCGGGCTTAGATGTGTCTGGCACGCCGAACGCTGATCCCTGAACGATAATGAACGTAAAGCTAAACGGATGGAGCAAGAGTGGAACTGAATGCTGGGACTGTCGCCTCCCTGTTGCGGGTGGCAGCACATGAATCTGCCACGCTTGCTCAGTTCCTGAACGACCTCGACGGGTGGGACGGCTCAGACTGCGATACCGGCACGAACGCTGCACATACGCTGGCCTCCATGGCAAGCGCCGTCGAACGTCTAGATCCGGTCTCGTCGTTTGCTTCCGGGCTTGAAGCCGCTGTTGACGCTGGCATCATCCTTGCCCAAGGGCATATTGGCGTCATCATTACTGCTGTTCTTTCCGCATGGTCACAAGCCCTCAATGGTCCAGGTCAGATCACGCCGATTCAGCTTCGTCGCATGCTGTGTACACCACATGCGATCCAATCCGATTCCCATGTCACTGACGTTTTGCGTCGAACCCACCTGTCGAATGCGATCGTGATGGTCTTGGATACAGCCAGAACCGCCGCCACTGATTTGGGCGACACGATTGAAACAAACGAATACCTGGTCTCGTGGTACTCACTCGCAGCTCAAGAAGGCCTGATTGGCGCCACGAATGAGAGAACAGGGCGTATCGACGCAGGCGCATCCGTCCTGACCATCCTCTTCGCCTGCTTTGACTCGGTTGTTTCAGGACAAACATCAGTACTCGAGTCGCTCGCTCATATGCTCAGCGAATTAGCGGAAAACAACGGTGATATCCCCAGTCAGAACATTCCCGCCCCGAACCGCGCATTCAGTGTCGATATCGTCTGGCAAGCGACTGCAACAGACGCAGACCACTTTTTCACTTCCATTGAACTCATGGGAGCACGCCTTTCCTGCGTTGGAACGCTTGATCCATTCGGCGTAGGAATGTGGCGCCTACACATCGATACGTCCGCCCCTCTTTCAGTACGCCCCAAGACTGGATGCCTTATCAGATTCCAAGTCGCTGACGCGCGTCCAGATGAGATGCTCGGCGTCGACGAGCTCGCCGAAGAAGGCATTACCCACCGCGGTGTTCGCCTTCTCGAACGGCGCCCCATGCGACGAGTCGAACGCGCCCGAGTCCTTGTATGCACCCGAGCTCCCGGATTGATTGAAGATGCCGCCAGAACAGGTGCAATCGTTCTATACAATCCCAGCGCCCAAGACGGGGCGGGAATCATGGAAATTGCCACGTCCTCATCGACGGGCGTCAGTCTGTTCGTGCCGTGTGACGATGAGTCTTCAACACTCGGCACTATGCTTGCCTCTCGTCTGAACGCGACCCAATCCCCGTTTGACCCCAAGCCTGCAGGCGCCACCTCGTCAAACGACGCCATCATTGTGGTGGCGCAGTCGAACGACGAACTGTCAGCGTTCAACGTCGCGCAAACATGCGCCGGCTACTTCGTCCCGCAACCCGGCGGGCACAAAGTGGGGCCAACAATGGAACGCCTACTCACCCAAGGGGCGACGCAAGCGCTTGAAAACCAGGTGACCTATTCGCTCGACTCAGACGATGACCTTGCTATTTCGCAGGTGGTCGCCGACATCGCACGCAGGAACCCCACGCAGTTCCGCCTGCTCCTGTCCGCACACGACGGTCCGGATTTGGTTGGACTTCTCCGGCAATTGGTGATGCACGCTGACTGTCTCCTCGATGACATTGATGTGATCGATGGGGGACAAGCGGGTCGAAGCCTCATAGCGGGCATGTGGGCATGAGCGAACTCGATACCCCCCTTTCTCTTCGCCTCCCTGCGTCAACCGCGCGCAAACTCGCAAAAGCAGGGTTTGAAACCGTTGAAGACCTGCTTCTTTGTGCGCCTCGTCGCTACTACCACTGGGGCGCACTGACCCCGATGTCGATGCTGCACGAAGGCGAAGATGTCACGATCCTCGCTCAAGTTGCACGAGCACACCTCGTTGCAAACCGAAGCCGTCAGGGCGTTCGCCTCGAAGTACAACTGACCGACGGCATCACCACGATGAACGCGACCTTCTTCGCGCACAATGAATACAAACTCGCCGTCCACCAGCGCCTCTTGAAACCCGGAGCCTCGTTTCTTTTCGCCGGAAAAGTCGGATCCTACCGCGGTACCCTTTCACTGGTACATCCCAGCTTCGAAGGAATGGATGACGCCAGCGACTCAGCAGAAGAACGCTCCCAACGGCCCATCCCGATCTACCCGACAAGCGGGGGGATCACCAGCTGGATCATGGCACGTAGTATCACCATGATTCTCGATTCTCTGGACGATGAATCGATCGACGACGTGATCCCGGCCGACATCCGAGAACAACGAAAACTGCCCAATCGTGCCACGGCTTTGAGGATGCTCCACCAGCCATCTACCGACGACGACTACAAACAGGCGAAAACCACATTCGCGTTCGAGGAAGCTTTCACCCTTCAGTGCATCCTGGCCGGACGACGCTACGGGGAACGCTCTTTAACTGCGCCTGCGTGTCCGCTCACCTCATCGCACGCAGTCAGTGAATTCATTGCATCGCTTCCCTTCACTCTGACCGACGCCCAATCACGCGCGCTCAAAGAAATCGACGCCGACATGGACCAGACCGTCCCCATGCAACGACTCCTTCAAGGAGATGTGGGTTCAGGGAAGACCGTTGTTGCGCTCGCAGCATTGATTGCGGCGGTTGACGCTGGACACCAGGGTGCCCTGGTGGCGCCGACTGAAGTGTTGGCCAGCCAGCATCTTGAGTCGATGCGCGCGTTAGTACAGGGTGTCATGGTCGATGGGAAACCAGTTGATATTCGTCTGCTGACCGGTTCGACACCGCCTGCCGCGCGTCGCGAAATAAGCGCGCTCATTGAATCGGGGGAGCCACTGATCGTGGTGGGGACTCACGCTTTGTTCTCTGACAGTGTTGCTTTCAAAGACCTCGGCGTTGTGATTGTGGATGAACAGCATCGTTTCGGCGTTGAACAGCGCGACACATTGCGCACCAGCGGTGATGGGCATAGCGCACACCAGCTGGTGATGACGGCGACTCCGATTCCTCGTACGGTCGCGATGACGGTGTTCGGTGATCTGGAAGAGACGCGCATGGCGGGGATGCCTGCTGGTCGTATGCCGGTGCAGACGTTCCTTGTTGATAGCGCGAATTCGGTGTGGATGGAGCGCTTGTGGACTCGAGCGCACGAAGAGATTGAGCGCGGTGGGCGTGTCTACGTTGTCTGTCCGCGTATCGACGAAACGGATGAGGTCACCGACGTTGAAGGAGAGGGAGCGAATCGCCCCCCGCTTGCGTCGGTCGAAAAGGTCAGTCAAACCCTGCGCCGTCTTCCTGCTCTTAGAGCGCACCGGATTGAAACGTTGACGGGCCGCACTCCGACGGCGGAAAAAACACAGATCATGGAGCGTTTCGCATCCGGAGAATCGCCGATTTTGGTTTCTACGACCGTCATCGAAGTGGGCGTGGACGTCAAGAGTGCGACGATGATGGTGATCGTTGACGCCCAGCAGTTCGGCTTGGCGCAGTTGCATCAGTTACGAGGCCGCGTCGGCCGTTCGTCGATGCCATCTGTGACGATGGCGGTTCATCGTAGCGATTTGAATCCGGACTCGATGGCGCGTCTTGAAGCATTTGCATCAACGACGGACGGTTTTGAGCTCGCAGAAAAAGATGTTCAGCTCCGTCGTGAGGGAGATGTGTTGGGAGCTGGGCAGTCCGGTCGCAGTTCGCACCTGCGTTTCCTTTCTGTTCGACGTGACGAACGGATTATTTCTCACGCTCGCAGCGATGCGTTGCGGATTATCGAAGAGGATCCGAAGCTGATGAATCATCCGGAGTTAGCATGTGCTTTGAGGCGCTTGTCGGCTGATTCTCTTGCTTGGATTTCGATGAGCTAAAGGGTACTACCGTGGTGATCCCTGCAATCTGGGCATTGTGCTTCGCCCGTTAGACTATGGGGCATGACTCGAATCGTTGCAGGCTCAGCCAAAGGTCGCGTGCTGAAAGTTCCCGCGAAGGGGACGCGTCCAACATCGGAACGCGTCCGCGAGGCGCTGTTTTCTCGCCTGGAACATATGAACGTGGTTGAAAACTGTCTGGTTCTTGACCTTTATGCCGGTTCGGGAGCATTGGGGTTAGAAGCCGCGTCACGAGGTGCCTCGCGCGTGGACTTGGTTGAAAAATCGGCACCGACAGCGCGAATCATTGCTCACAACATCCGCGCAACCGGTCTGAAAGCGCGGGTTCATACTGCCTCGGCGACCACTTTCTTGAGGGCGCGTGATTTTGAGACGCTCAGTGGAGAGTTTGATCTTGTGTTGCTTGATCCTCCCTATGACGTGAGCGAAGAAGATGTGGCGGAGGTGCTCTCACTTCTTGGACCGTGGATCACCCCGGATGCGCTTGTCGTTGTTGAGCGTTCCAGCAGGTCACCGGAGCCTTTGTGGCCGGATTTCCTTGTGAAGGAAGATCAGCGGACGTGGGGTGAGACCGTCGCATGGTTTGCCGGTCCGCCCGTGAAAGCCGAAGAAGAGAGCGACTGAGATCTCGGATCAATTCATTGAGCATCATCGGTAATCCCACCGAGCAACGCTTGGGGGATACTATCGACTTCAATAT
The DNA here is from genome assembly GCF_059082735.1 of Actinotignum sp. usb-actsch-rep-73. Taxonomy (NCBI): domain Bacteria; kingdom Bacillati; phylum Actinomycetota; class Actinomycetes; order Actinomycetales; family Actinomycetaceae; genus Actinotignum; species Actinotignum sp. usb-actsch-rep-73. The sequence goes on from NZ_JBHNPV010000073.1 coordinate 72,882, forward strand.
CCTCGAGCTACTAGAACAGGACGACAATGCGAGTTCTTTTTGCGGGATCATTTGATCCCATCACCATCGGCCACGCCGATATCATCACCCGCGCTGCCTCCTTCGCCGACGAACTGGTTGTTGCTGTGGGCATAAACCCTAAGAAGAAATACATGTTCGATCAGGACAAGCGTGTCGACATGGTGAACGCTGTCGTGGCTCAACTGGGGAACGTGCGCACCGTGAAAATGGAAGGGACGCTGATCGACTGCGCGAAGTCGAACGATGTTTCTTTCATTGTTAAGGGCGTTCGTAGCCAAAGCGATGTTGATACCGAGCTTGCCCAGGCCGCGGTGAATCGTGACCTTGGAGGGGTGGAAACTCTGTTTATTCCCTCCCTCCCAGAGCTTTCGCTGGTGTCCTCATCGATGGTTCGTGAGCTTGTCCACCTGGGATTAAGCGTTTCTCGGTATGTTCCGAACGAAATTGAGCCGTTCGTAGCGCAAAATAGAGCAAAGAAAGGTCACTGAGACCGCTTCAACGATCTGGAGGACACAATGTCGGATCCCGTAACGCCTGAACCCAGCGAAAACGAGACGTGGGATGAGAACACGGTTTACGGACCGTCGACCGTCATTGCTGCTCTCGATCAGATTGAGGCCCTCGTCGAAGATGCCCGCGCTGTTCCGCTTTCGGCAATGATCATGCTGAACCGCGCGGAGATCCTGGATCTTCTGGACCAAGCACGTGAAGCGTTGCCGGAAGATCTGGTTGCTGCCGACGCTGTTGTTGCTGATGCCGATGCCGTTTTAGGGCGCGCAGACACCGCTGCCGAAACGACTATTGCTGAAGCTAATTCTCGTGCTCAGTCAACTCTGGACGAAGCCGAAGAAAAGGCGAAGCACATCGTCGATTCTGCGAACGAACAGGCTGAACGCACGGTTGCTCGTGCGAACGAAGAAGCTGAGGCTTCCGTGAATCAGGCTCGCTCTGAAGCTGAAGCGATCCTGGTCGATGCTAACGAGCAAGCGAAGCGTCTGGTTTCCAGCGAGAACATTACTCGTATGGCCGAAGATCGTGGTCGTGAGATTGTTGGTCAGGCTCGTCAGCAGGAAGAAGAACTGCGTCTGGGCGCTGACGACTATGTTGCGAAGTCGCTGGCTGAGCTGTCGGGTATGTTGGCGGATCTGCAGCGTCGCACCGAGGCCGGTCGTCGTGCCATCGCAGAGCGCCAGGGCATCGACGTGACTGACATTGACCTCGACAATGAGTGACTCTCCTCTTGTCATCTCGTTGGTGACACTGTCGCGTCAGATTGGTTCTTTCCGCCACGAGGATCTGCATTGGGTTGCGCCCGATGATTTGGGGACTCCGTCAATGGGGGTTGAGCCGGGCACTCCTTTAGATTTTGGGGTTGATCTGACCAGCGTTGATGATGGCGTATTGGTTCGCTTGACCACCAGTGTTGACCTAGTGGGCGACTGCGTGCGCTGTCTGGATCCGGTCAGTGTTCACCATGATATTGATACGTCGGATGTCTTCTTTGAAACGGCTCCCGTGGCTACAGATGAGGACGACGAAGCCGATGACGTTCGCTTGATTGGTCAGCGTGACACGATCGATCTGGAGCCGATGATTCGCGATTCGATCGTGACGCTGGTGGATGATCGTCCACTGTGTCGGCCTGATTGTGGAGGCTTGTGTGACGTGTGTGGGCAGAAGTGGGATGAGCTCCCTGAAGATCATGAGCACTTCCAGGTGGATCCGCGTTTGGCTTCTCTTGCTTGTCTTTTGGATCAGGCCAAAGACAACTAGGACTACTATCGGTGCCCAAGCACGCTAGGGCGGCTCCTCACCGCACAATTGTACGAACAGAAGTTGAAGACGGACGTATGTCGCATAAGAAGAAACTCCCAGTTCCCGCCAATACGGACTACGACCAGCTCATGGAACGTTGGGGATCGAGTGTCGATCCTGACCTTCTGCTACTTGCCCTGACTCACCGTTCATATGCGAACGAAGCCGGGGGGTTGCCGAATAATGAACGCCTCGAGTTCTTAGGGGACGCGGTTCTGTCAGTAACGACCGCGGATCGTTTGTTCCACGACTACCCGGATGTCACGGAGTCGTCTTTGTCGCAGATGCGCGCTTCAACGGTTTCGCAAACTCCGCTGGCGCAGGCTGCTCGTCGTATTGGGCTTGGGGATTTTATTTTCCTCGGTAGAGGAGAGGCCGCTTCTGGTGGCAGTGACAAGGATTCGATCCTTTCCGACACATTCGAGGCGCTGATCGGGGCGACGTATCTGACGCACGGTATGGAGCACACGCGAGCCGTTGTGCTGGCCAATCTTGAGTTCCTTTTGAGCCAGGCCGAGGTGCGAGGCTCTCATCATGACTGGAAAACCTTGCTTGTCGAATATGCGAAGGCGCATAACCTTGGTGAAATTCGCTATGAGGTTGAAGGTTCGGGCCCGGATCATAACCGTTCTTTCACTGCGACCGTCTTCGCGTCGAATGTTGAAGAACCTTTGGCTGTTGCCAGCGCATCGTCGAAGAAGCACTCCGAGAGCGCGGTTGCGCAACAGGCTATGGAGCTTCTTTACTCTCGCCTTGGTGACTAAGAGGCGACCAAAGGACGAAGAATCATCGCAATTTAACCGGTTCTTTGCGACGTCTTGCCCGACCGTTTGATATAGGACCTAGGGCTTGTCTAGGATATGACTGTGACTGAAAACCCCAAGAATGCCAAGACTACTCGCGTCATGATCATCGATGATCATGAGATCGTTCGACGCGGTATTGCTGAGATTATTGATCGCGATGATGCCCTTGAGGTCGTTGCTGAAGCAGGTAGCGTCGCTGACGCCGTGCGTCGCGCAGATCTGGTTCGCCCAGACGTTGTTCTGGTTGATCTTCAGCTTCCCGATGGTACGGGTATCGATATTCTGAAGCAGCTTGCGGTTTCGCATCCGGAGATCCTGCCGATCGTGCTTACCTCGTTCGACGATGATGAGGCTTTGGCTGAATCTCTTGAAGCTGGTGCGCACGCTTACGTGTTGAAGACCGTGCGCGGTGCAGAAATCACGGACGTGATTAAGGCTGTTGCTGCTGGTCGTATTCTGCTGGACGAGCGCACGATCACGCGTCGTCGCGCTGACCATGATGATCCGACTGCTGACCTGACTCCGTCAGAGCGCAAGGTTTTGGAACTGATTGGTGATGGTCTGTCGAACCGCGAGATCGGTGAGAAGCTGGGCGTTGCAGAAAAGACCGTGAAGAACCACATCACGTCGCTTCTGTCGAAGATGGGCTTGCAACGTCGCACTCAGGTGGCAGCGTGGGTCGCTGGCCAGCGTGCGGCCGCGTGGAGGAACTAAAGCTTCGTTCTTTCTTACTGGTTACGAGGCCGGGGCGCAGTTCGTACGAACTGCGCCCCGGACCTGCACGAAGGTGGAACTTAGGCTAGCGGAGCGCGGAAGGTGATCCTGGCGCCGAGGCCTCCGATTCCGATTCCCTGTTCGAAGTTTCCACCACGGATTCGGGCGCGCTCGGACATGTTGGACAGGCCAGAGTTTCTGGTGTGGTTCGGGTCGATGCCTCGTCCGTCGTCGGCGATTGAAACGGTGACGTGCCCGTTTTCTCCCGTTCCCATGATGTCAACGGTCACCGAGCCTGCGGTGGCATGTGCATGGCGTGCGATATTGGATAGGCCTTCGCGCACGATGGCGACAATGTCATCTCCCAAGTCGGGGTCGATGCGATTGTCGATGGTTTCGATCATCAGCTGTTCGTCGTCTGCGACTTCGTTAATCGCGTGACCATCCAATGTGATCAACAGGGATGGGGCAAAACCAAGGAAGGAACGTGTCAGTGATGCTTCGCGTCGAATACGTTCCACCAGTGCCACTGATTTGTCGGGTTCACGTAGGTTGTGGACGATTGCTCGGATTTGGCGCACAGCCTCGTCGATGGAGGCCAGAGCACGGTCCAGTGTGGCAGTGATGGCCTCAGGATTCGGGTGTCCGCTTTCTACTTCCACCTTGGCGGCATCCAGTTGCATGCCGGTGGCGAACAGCTGTTGGATCGCGAAATCGTGCAGGTCGCGTCCGATACGATCTCGCTCGTCGAGCAGTGTGGCCACGTCTTCAGCGTGCTTGGCGGAGGCGAGCTCCAGTGCCAAGGCGGCTTGAGATGCGAGTGATTCAGCCAAAGACAATTCGGACAGATCAAATTCTGGCTGTCCGATGCGACGAAGCAGGATCAGAATGCCAGCGGAGTTACCTCGCGAACGGAGGGGCGCGTAGAGCGCCGGTCCGAAGGCCGCAAGCTGAGGAAGACGCATGGTTTGCGCCCGCGCCATGGAGTCGACGATCATGCCCGTTCCTTCGTGGAGCACGCTCATCGCGCGCCCCTCGGGCGGGAAGACAACGCCGAGAAGAGTATCAGCCAGGTAGCCGTCAATGATTTCGGCAGCCCAGGTGTCACCAACGGAAGGCAGAACGATGATTGCCGTATCTGCACGTGAAACCTCTCGCACGGTCTGTGCGATCAGTTCAAGGGCTTCTTCTTCGTCGGCGCCTTCAAGCATCGTGGTTGTCAGCTGCTGGGAAGCGGAAATCCAGCGTTCCGTTCGACGCGAGTCCGCGTACAGGTGAGCGTTTTCCACTGCGACGCCCGCGGCGGGAGCAAGCATTGACAAAACATCGGCGTCAGAGGCTGTGAATCCGCCGTTCTTATCGGTCAGGAAGAGACGTCCATACACCTGCTCGTTGATCAGCACGGATACGCCCAGGAAACTGGTGATTGATGCCGGAGGAATGTCCTCGCATTCGCTCATGTCGTTGATCAGTAGGTGACCGGTAGCGGGGATCTGGCTGATCAGTTCTTCTGGCATTGAAGGCGAATGTGGCAGTGCTTCGCTGGTGTGTTCGATCAGCTGGGATGCTTCTCCCCATGTGTCAAGGACGATCAGGGCGCCGTATGGTGCGCGGGTGAGCTTGCATGCTTGGTCGACGAAGCTGGTCAGGGCCTTGCGCAGGTCGAGTGTGCTGGTGAGGTCAAGGGCGGCCTTCACCAGGGCATGTTCTGAACCCCATGGCATTAGTTTTCCTCTTCCTGGCCGACGGCCCAACGGTAGGCCTGAGATGTTTCAAGAAGGTCGGCGTGTGTGCCTCGTGCAATCAATTCTGCTTGGGTTCCTTCGCCGCCTGATCGTCCGAAGAACAGGATCTCGTCGGCGTTTTCGAGGGCGCTCAGGCGATGCGAGATGAGCAGGATGCCACGCGTCGGATCCGAGAGTAGGTCGGAAATGAGCGCGTCAGCTGTCGATGCATCCAAGTGCTCGCCGGCCTCGTCAAGGAGTAGCAGGGGAGCGGGTGAAGCGAGGCCTCGTGCGATGAGCAGACGTCGACGTTCACCGCCGGACACTGTCGTGCCATCTGAACCGATCATGGTGTGGATCCCATCGGGCAGTGCCGCAAGCCAGCTGGCCAATCCAACGCGTTCAAGTAGAGCGATTGCACTGTCTTCGCTGAGCTCACCGTTGGCGACTCGCAGGTTTTCTAAGACGGATGCGGCGAAGATATGCGCGTCTTCGGTCGTGACATTGACGATCTTGGTGAGTTGTACGCGGTCGGCTTCCCACGCGTCCACGCCGTTCACCTGCGCAGATCCAGCCTTCGGCGGAATCATGCCAGACAAAGTCAGCGCGAGCGTCGTCTTACCGATACCCGACTCGCCCACGATCGCGATGGACTTGCCCGGGTGCAATTCCAGATCGATCGAATCGACGAGGCTGGGGCCGCTTGGCCATCCGATCGTCAGGTTCGTGGCGGTAAGTGACGGAACGTCAGTGTGCGGAACGGGGTGGGTAGCGACTTTGATGGATTCGCCGAGCATCTCGTCAATACGGACTGCCGCGGTCGCTGACTTGACCAGTTGAACGCCTGCAGGGGCTAGTTCAGCGGTTCCTTCAAACGAGGACAGGGGAGTGAGAACAAGGACTGCGAGAAGCAGGCCGGTAATCATGCCACCTGTTGTTTGAGGAATGCCGATCAGCAGTGCGGCAACAACGGCTGCTCCCATTGCTGCTCGGTCAATCCCGGAAGCTAGAGCAGCCATCTGCGCACTACGGTGTGAGGCTTCAACGAGCTTTTCTTCGGTCTCATCAATCGATGCTCTAAACGCCTCAAGTTCGCCGGACACCTGGAGTTCAGAGGTTCCCTCCATGACGGTCAGGATCTGCGTCGACAGGTCGGTGCGTGCGCGAAGCGTATCAATTTGAGCGATTCGTGCAGCGTGCATCGACAGTAAGGGGGCTCCGACACCCGATACTAAAAGACAGAGCGCAACCAGTAGCGCAGCGGGAATGGAAATGAGTCCAAGACCAATGACCGTACAGATTCCAACGATTACTGCCACGCAGGTGGGGAGCAGGGTCTTGACAACCAGATCGCCCAAATCATCCACGTCTGCGCCCGTACGAGCAAGCAGATCACCGCGTTTCATCGCGGTCAAGCGGTCGATGGGATTGTGTGCGAGGTGCTGATAGAGGTTCTGGCGCAGGGCGTCCATGCCACGCAAAGCAACGCGGTGGCTGGCCAAACGGCCCGCGTATCTCAGGAGTGCGCGCGATACGCCGAATGTACGTACGCCAACGGCAGCGACGGTCAGGAACAAAACCGGTGGGTGCTCTGATGCCCTAGCGATCAGCCAGGCAGCAGTCGCACCAAGGGCAATAGCAGCACCAAGAGCACCGGAGGCAAGCAGAACAGAGAAGACGAATGCTTTGATATCGACCTCGATGAGGGGGAAGACTCGTTTCAGAGCACGCTTTTCTTCGCGAGTAATGAACAGCATCAGTTCACCGCCTTTTCCGGGTCGGTATCGGTCGCACTGACCGTCAAGATTCCTGGCAGATCAACATCGACGTTGGTCTGTGCCCAGTCATTGACCCCAAGCTGCGGATACTCTTCGATGTCTTGGATGGTAGCGGGTGCGCTTTCAATCAAGATGACCAGATCGGCAATCGTCTTTAGCGCCTGGCGGTGTGCGATAACCAGAACTGTTTTCCCCTGTGCTTTAAGAGCTCGAATAGCCCGCGTGATCTCTTCTTCGCTGACAGCATCGAGATGCGCTGTCGGCTCGTCGAGGATCACCAGCGGTGAGTCATTCACCAGTGCGCGCGTCAGTGCAAGACGCTGACGCTGTCCAACTGACAAGCCAATGCCACCCACGCCAACCTTTGAATCCCACCCATCGGGCAGCGCTTCAACAACGGTGTGGAAACCTGTTGCCTGCGCGGCTTCGACGAGGCTGCTTGTCACGGTTTTCAGCGCCATATTTTCAAGGAGCGTGCCGGGAAGGATCGTCGGAGCCTGAGGAACCCACGTGATTTGCGTCCACCATGAGTTTGCATCGCAGTCGCTGACGTCGCAGGGTGGTGTAGCCCCGTCAAGAGGAGCAAGGACAACGCGCCCCTTTGTCGGAGTCAGCAGGTTCAGAATCGTCAGAACAGTTGTTGACTTACCGGCCCCTGACGCACCTTCAAGAACGGTCAACTGTCCTGGCTGAATCGAAGCTGAAAGATTGTGAGGAGCCCAAGTACCGCGAGCCGCCACGCTCAGATTTTCCAGCTCAATCGTGCATGATGAAATTGGGGGAGCTTGGCGCAAAGAAACAGGTGAAGTGCTGTCCCCATCCGTCCCTGAACTGGGGAAAGAAGTTGAAGTGGTGAGCGCAGCCTCGTTACTGGGGGAAGAAACGAGGGGTGAAACGATACGCGAAGCCTGCGGGCGCTCAGTCTCGATGATCTCGAAGGCACTTTGTGCGGCGGTCACACCGTTCGCGGAAGCGTGGAATTGCGCGCCAACCTGACGAAGCGGTTCGAAGACTTCGGGGGCCAACATGATGACGGCGAGGCCGGTAAAGAGGGTGACGTTGCCGGCGACAAGGCGCATACCGACCTCGACGGCAACAAGAGCAACCGACAGGGTGGAAAGGAATTCAAGGGCTGCACCCGACAGGAACGCGACGCGCAGGGTTGCCATTGTGGTGCGCGTGTTTTCTTTGCCCAGGGCTTCAAGGTGTCCGCGAGGTCCATTCTCGCGACCCAGACTGCGCAGGGTAGGCAAGCCCGCCATGAGGTCAAGAAGCTGCGAGCCCAGACGCTCCATCGCGACTAGCTTCGCCTTCGACGAATCCTGAGTAAAACGACCGATCAACGCCATGAAAATTGGAATCAACGGAATGACGAAGAGCGCGATGACGCCCGACCATGCGTCCAAATAGAGCATGACAGCCAAAGCCAAAGGAGTTGCCGTCATCGTCAGGACAAGCTGAGGAAGGAACTTCACGAAGTACGGGCCCAGATCATCTAAGCCACGCGTCAAAAGCGTTGTCGTGTCGGCGCCGTGAACTGCGCGCCAGCGGGGACCGAGTTCTTCGGTCGCACGCAAAACCTCGCAGCGAAGATCTCGGATGGCACTGTCTGCAGCGCGCTGACCGAGCGAATCGCGCACCCCAACAAGCAACCCGCGAATAATGATCACGATCACCAGCGCAACAATGAAACCTGCAACGTCACCAAGACGAGCGTTGCCGGTGATCACAGGGGAGAGCGCTGCCGAGATCAGTAGGGACTGAGTGATGACGACGATGGCAATCAGCGTGCCGATGAGCCCCGTAATAATGATGGGCATTCGTGCAGAACGCGCATATTTCAAAAGCCGTGGATCGAAAGGTCGCATTGAACTATTTTGCCGTAATTTCTAGGGGAAGCGGTAACTGAAAAAACAGTGCGGACACGGCTGGAACGCGGGGTGAATCGAGGTGCGAAAGACCGGTATCCAGATGGTGGTGAATGTGGCACTGCAATCGTGGTGAAACACAACGGTGGCCCGGCACTGACGCACCGGGCCACCGAAGTGTTTTAAAGATCAGCCAGCAAGGAAGTTCTCACCAAGACGGATCTTGGAGGGAATCAAGCCAGGGTTCTGATCGACGTCGCCAACCGACACGCGCTTGCGGAAAGCCCAGTAGGACCATGCCGTGTAGATCAGGACGATCGGCGTGAAGATCAGAGCAACGATAGACATGACAACCAGGGTTGCCGGTGAGGACGATGCTTGGTCGATCAAAAGCGAGTACGCCGGATCGATCGAGGACTTCATGACGGCCGGAGCCATCGCCGAGAAGACCCAGGTGACGGTCGAAGCGATTGCGACAGCCATCAGGATGAAGGACAGGCCTTCGCGACGCAGTGCCTTCTGGCTGAATGCGGTCGAAGCAATGATCGCGAGTGCTGCGACGAGCAAGGGGATCCATGCCAGGACGTTAGCCGAGTAAGCGAACTGACCCCAGATCAGGAAGATTGCGGCAACGACGGTTGCTGCGATCGACAGGGGAGCTGCTAGGCCGTTTGCGCGCTCACGCACATCGCCTTCGGTCTTGAGCGCCAGGAACTGTGCACCGACTGCCGTGCAGACGGCCAGGATTGCGACACCACCGAGGATGGTGAACGGGGTGAGCAGTGAGAAGAAGCCACCGGTCAGCTGGTGCGTTGCGGTTGCAAGCGACTGAGTGACCATATCGGGTGTGACAACAGCGCCGGTCATCTCATCGACGACCTCGATCTTCATGCCCTGAACGAGGTTTGCGAATGCAACACCGAACAGAACGGGAACCAGGACAGCGGTCACGGTGTGGATGGTGTCCCACGTGCTACGCCACTTTGCCGTTGCGATCTTTGCGCGCCACTCAAGAGCGGAGATGCGCAGGATCAGGCAGAAGAGGATGAGGAACAGAGCAAGGTACATGCCCGAGAACATCGTGGCGTACCACTCTGGGAATGCTGCAAAGGTGGCGCCACCGGCGGTGAGCAGCCAGACCTCGTTGCCGTCCCAGTGGGGGCCAATGGTGCGCAACATCTGCGTGCGTTCTTCGTCGTTCTTGCCGATAACTTTCAGCAGGATGCCAACGCCGAAGTCAAAGCCTTCGAGGAACAGGTAGCCGGTCCAAAGAACGGCGATGAGGATGAACCAGAGGATTGAAAGTGTCATTGCAGTTTCGCCGCCTCTCAGTATCCGAAGGACAGGTCGCCGGCGGGAGCGTCGGTTTCTGTCTTCTTAGCGGTGTGGATGCCCTCGCGCACGTAGCGACGCATGAGCAGGAACCAGATAACGCCCAGCAGAGCGTAGAGCAGCGTGAAGCCGATCATGGTTGCAAGAACCTGTCCGGCGGGAACTGCCGTTGAAATACCGGTGTCGGTCATCAGCATGACGGAACCGACCGGATCGCCGTTCGAAAGACCTGCGATGTTCGGGACGACAACCCACGGCTGACGACCGATTTCGGTGAAGATCCAACCGAAGGATGCTGCCAGGAACGGCAGAGTCAGGTTGATCAGTGCCATCGTCGACAGTGACTTCGAACCGGGGACGTTGCCCTTGCGGGTAGCCCAGAGGCCCCAGAGTGCGAAGAGCAGGGAGAGTATGCCAAGGCCGATCATGAGGCGGAACGACCAGAAGGTTGCCATCTGCGGGGGAACGAAGTTGTACTGAGCTGCATCGCCGTACTTGGCGGTGAAGTCAGCGTTCGAGTTCAGCAGTTCGACCATGCGCGCCTGCTCGTCAGCGACACCTGCGGAGGTTGCGCTGAAGTCATTGTGCGACATGAAGGAAGCAACGCCGGGGACCTCAATGAACTTGGTGGGTGCTTCGCCGGAGGAATCCAGTGGGCAGGAACCGAACTGGGCGACGGTGAAGGCAGCGCCATCGGTGTCGACGCAGATGCCTTCGGCGACTGCCATCTTCATCGGCTGAAGCTTGACCAGTTCCTGGCCCTGGAAGTGGCCGGTGCCCATGACGCCGAGAGCGCCGACAAGCATGGCGATCAGGCCGAAGCGTGCAACGGGATGCCAGACGTTCTTTGCCTGGCTGGTTGCTTCTTCGCTTCCTTCGCGCTGTGCGCGAACCATCCACCAGATGGAGATGCCGGCAACTAAAGAGCCTGCGGCAAGCCATGCGGTGGTGATGACGTGGGTGTATTCCCAGATGAGCGCCGGGTTTGTGAGGAGCTTGAAGAAGCTCATGGAACCGTCGAGGACTGCGCGTCCAGCTTCGGGGTCGTACTTTGCGCCGACCGGGTGCTGCATCCAGGAGTTTGCGCCGAGGATCCATGCGGCTGAAACGGCGGTGCCGATGGCGACCAGCCAGATTGTAGCCAGGTGCATGCCCTTCTTCAGACGACCGAAACCGAAGATCCAGAGGCCCAGGAAGGTGGATTCCATGAAGAATGCAAGGAGTGCTTCGACTGCGAGCGGTGCACCGAAGATGTCACCGACGTAGCGGGAGTATTCTGACCAGTTCATACCGAACTGGAATTCCTGGACGATACCGGTGGAAACGCCCAGTGCGAAAGAGATGATTAGGAGCTTGCCGAAGAAGCGGGTGGCGTGGAGCCATTCCTGCTTTCCGGTCTTGTGCCAGAACGTCTGCATAAGTGCGACAAGGAGTGCCAGTCCGATGTTCAGTGGAACCAGCACGAAGTGGTAGACGGTAGTGATACCGAACTGCCACCTGCCGAGCATGACAGAGTCGAGCGCTGCCTGCGCGAGGGTCATTGTGCTCGCCTTCCCTCAAATAGTTCGTTGATGGATGGTGCGCGTAGTGACTTTGGGCCCAACAAGCGGGACTATCGTCACGTGCTTACCTGTCAATTTAGCCCATGATTGTTCTCTTTTGAGTTGATTTTTGTGAAAAAGGCCGTTATCTGACAGACCCGATACTTTCGTCATTATTTGGGCTGTTTTTTGGCTCGAAAGTCCCGTCTTGCCAGTTTTCAGATGGTGCTTCGGCAATGTTCAAGTGGGTATTTAGCTCACAGTTGGTTTTATAAATTTACGAGGACGAGACGCGTCGTATATATGCGCCGTATATAACTGTGCCCCTTTAAACGGCTCGGGTAAAAATGTGGCAAACTTGAGTGTGTATCGGACATTGCGGACACACCTTCGCAATGAGATAAACGTCGAAGACGCCTCATGCGCCGACGTTTCGACCGCGATTAGCGGTAACCGTCAGGATTTCCGCCCCTAGAGGGCGAGGCCGAGGGCTGGCCCGGTGTGGGACCGTGCCCTCACAAATGGAGAATTGTGACCACTGAGAATGCCTCTTCGGCACCTTCAGCGCCTGCAGCGTCATTGCTGTTCCAGCAGCCTGCGTTCCAGGCTCCCGTTTTTCACGCACCTGTCGAGCAACCCGCCCCGGCTCGTTCGTCGCGCTCGCAGTCTCGTTCAAACGACGAGGCCCCTGCGGAAACCCCCACGCGTGAAAAGCGTTCTCGTAAGACTCGTAAGACCGCAAAGGCTGATGCCGATACCGGTGAAGCCCAGGTTGAAGAGGCAACTGATTCTGCAGAAGCCTCTCAAGCTCCTGATACGAAACGCGCGCGTCGTCGTACCAAGTCGAATGACACGGTTCAGACAGATGCGGACAAAGGTGAAGAGGCCCAGGCGGAAGACGCTGCATCGTCGGATGCTACGCAGTTAGAAGACGATGGGGAAGAGACCTCAACGCGCCGTCGTCGCCGTCGTCGCACACGTTCCACCGCATCCGACGATGGTGACGTTAACGACCAGGTGAAGGCTCTCAAGGGGTCGACTCGTCTGGAAGCGAAGAAGCAGCGTCGCAAGGAAGGCCGTCGTGAAGGTCGCCGTCGCCACGGTATTACTGAGTCGGAGTTCCTGGCTCGTCGCGAGTCCGTGAATCGTCAGATGGTGATCCGAGATCATGATGGTCTGGATCAGATCGCGATCCTCGAAGATGATCTGCTGGTGGAGCACTACGTTGCTCGTCGCACCCAGAAGTCGATGGTCGGCAACATCTACCTCGGTCGCGTGCAGAATGTGTTGCCCTCGATGGAAGCCGCATTCGTTGATATTGGCCGTGGTCGTAACGCCGTCCTCTATGCCGGTGAAGTGAACTGGGATGCCGTTGGTCTTGAAGGCAAGCCGCGTCGCATCGAGTCTGCTCTGAAGTCGGGTGACCCGGTTTTGGTCCAAGTGACCAAGGATCCGATCGGCCATAAGGGCGCGCGTCTGACCAGTCAGATCACGCTGGCGGGACGTTACCTGGTGCTGATCCCGAACGGCTCCATGATGGGTATCTCGCGCAAGTTGCCCGATCGTGAGCGCACCCGTCTGAAGAAGATCTTGAAGCAGGTTGTTCCCACCGGTTCGGGCGTCATCGTACGTACCGCAGCTGAAGGTGCAACCGAAGAACAGATTCGTGACGATGTCGCACGCTTGAGCGCGCAGTGGGCGTCAATCGAAGAACAGCAGAAGAATACGAAGACCGCTCCGACGCTGTTGCGTGGCGAACCCGAGCTTGCTGTCCGCGTTGTCCGCGATATCTTCAACGAAGACTTCTCTAAGCTTGTGATTGAAGGAAATGAAACCTTCGAAACCGTCAAGTCTTACGTGGATGAACTTTCACCGGAACTGTCTGACCGCGTCGAAAAGTGGGTGGGCACCGATAACGTGTTTGCTGCTCACCGCATTGACGAGCAACTGTCGAAGGGTATGGACCGCAAGGTCTGGTTGCCGTCGGGTGGCACGCTCATCATTGACCGTACGGAAGCGATGACGGTCATTGATGTCAACACCGGTAAGTTCATTGGCGCCGGTGGCACGCTGGAAGAAACCGTGACGCACAACAACCTTGAGGCTGCCGAAGAGATCGTACGTCAGCTGCGTCTACGTGATATCGGTGGCATCATCATCGTCGACTTCGTTGACATGGTGCTCGAATCCAACCGCGATCTGGTTCTTCGCCGTCTGGTCGAGTGCTTGGGTCGTGATCGTACGCGTCACCAGGTCACAGAGATTACTTCTCTCGGTTTGGTGCAGATGACGCGTAAGCGCGTGGGTGAGGGCCTCGTCGAAGCTTTCTCAACCCCGTGCGAAGCGTGTGAAGGCCGTGGCTTCATCGTTCACGAGCATCCGGTTGAGCTCTCGGGCTCGCAGTACCACACGGGGTCTGCTCCGAAGTCGAATAAGCGCAAGAAGGCTGAGCGCATCGAAGACTCCGCCGAGCACGAAAAGGCCAAGCAGGCCCTGTCCGCTATCGCCGCCGCATCGCGCAAGTCTGATGAATCCGACGCGTCTGCCTCCGCTGATTCTCCGGTCAACGAGGCCGCCTCCGCGGGTGAGAAATCTGCTCCCGAATCAAAGGGTGCTAAGGGGCGCAAGCGTGTGCACGAAAAGGCCGGTTCGACCGTCGCTGACTCTGCTTCACCTGCTGTTGAAACGGGCGAAAGTGAACAGGAACAGCCTGTGAAGAAGCGTCGTCCGCGTCGCGCAGTCCGCGTGTCGTCAGAAGAAACACTCTCCTCTTCGACTGAGGCTGAAAAGAGCGAATCGAAAGCTGATGCCACCGCTCAGGTCACACCGGTTGAGTCCGGTTCCGCGGGCCAGACAGACAATAAGTCTGAAAAGACTGCGCGGCCTCGTCACCGTCGTAGGGCAGTCTTGATGGATTCTGCCCAGCCGGATGTGAGCGAGCCCATAGCACATGCTACGCCGGCGAACGAGCCTGAAGCTCAGAAGGCAAGCGGGTCCAAGACTCGCGCGCGATCGGCGTCGGCTCACTTAGCACCGTCCGCATCTACGCCTCGAAAGACGCGCAGGCGTGTTGTCACCACACCAAGCGTTGAACCGGAAAAGACGGCTCCCGCTCTGGTGTTGGACTTGCCCGCTAGGGTAGAGGCTCGCGCAACAGTGATTGCCCCCACGATGACAACGGATGCGTTGGCTTTACCTGAAGCCTCCACGTCTAGCGCTTCCAAGCCGAAGCGTCGTCGTCGCGTCGCCACCCAAAGCGGCGACGAGACTGCCTGATTTATCTAAACTAGGGTGACTCGGCGTGTCGCCAAAAGTTGCAGGGTGTGGAATCGCACAGCGTAAAACCCCTGTTTTTGGCTCATCCAAGTTGCCCTCAGATAGGCAAATCAGCTAAATTTGATCGTCGGCGCGACCAGCGCCAGCGGGATAAATATTGAAACGCTGTTCAAGCGAATCCCGTTCCGTATATCTAGAAGAGATGAGCTACACGTGGTCTACGCGATCGTCAAGGCCGGCGGCCGTCAGGAGAAGGTCTCCGTCGGTGACGTCGTCGTCGTCGACAAGGTTTCCGAAGAAATCGGTTCCAGCATCGAGCTTCAGCCGCTGATGCTGGTTGATGGCGATGCCATCACCGTCGATGCTGCCAAGCTTGGCAAGGTCACCGTCAAAGCAGAAATTGTGGACGCAACTAAGGGTCCGAAGATTTCCATCATCAAGTACAAGAATAAGTCGGGCTACCGTAAGCGCCAGGGACACCGTCAGAAGCTGTCGGTTGTCAAGATCACTGAGATCGCCTGACCTGAGACCGATTCGAGCAGAAAGTAGTTTCTGATGGCACATAAGAAGGGCCTTGGTTCCTCCCGTAACGGCCGCGACTCGAACGCTCAGCGACTGGGCGTTAAGCGCTACGGCGGTCAGCTTGTGAACGCAGGCGAGATTATCGTTCGCCAGCGTGGCACTCACTTCCATCCGGGCGACGGCGTTGGTCGTGGCAAGGATGACACCCTCTTCGCCCTGCGTGCAGGCGCCGTTGAATTCGGTGTGAAGCGCGACCGTAAGGTTGTCAACGTCGTTGAGCCGGTCTCTGCCTGAGACCGATCGCTTGAAGGGGGCGTCCGGCACATGCCGGGCGCCCTTTTCACATAGCTTTGATGTGCAGAGGTTTGTGCACAGATCCTCGGATCGCTTTAAGGAGACGAAATGGCAGACTTCATTGATCGCGTGACAATCCATGCTGCTGGTGGCAATGGCGGTAACGGTGTTGCCTCGATTAAGCGTGAGAAGTTCAAGCCTCTCGCTGGCCCAGATGGCGGCGACGGCGGCAATGGCGGTTCCGTCATCCTCGAAGTTGATCCGCAGGTGACGACGCTCCTGACGTATCACCGTGGTCCACACCAGAAGGCGAGTAACGGTACGCCCGGCATGGGTGACTTCCGTCAGGGTAAGAACGGCGAAGACATTATTCTTCCCGTTCCCGACGGCACGGTTGTGAAGTCCCCGTCCGGTGAGTTGCTTGCTGACCTCACTGGTGCAGGCGAGCGTTTCATTGTTGCTGAAGGTGGCCGAGGTGGCCTAGGTAATGCTGCGCTTGCTTCGAAGGCACGTAAGGCTCCTGGCTTCGCTCTGCTGGGGGAGCCCGGCGAAGAACGCGATGTTGTGCTTGAACTGAAGTCGGTCGCAGACGTTGCTTTGGTCGGTTTCCCGTCGGCTGGTAAGTCGTCGATTATCGCTGCGATGTCGTCTGCCCGCCCGAAGATTGCGGACTACCCGTTCACTACGCTGATCCCGAACCTTGGTGTTGTGCAGGCTGGCGATGAACGCTACACGATTGCTGACGTTCCCGGTCTGATTCCTGGCGCTTCTTCCGGTAAGGGCCTCGGCCTTGACTTCCTGCGTCACATTGAACGCTGTGGTGTGATTGTGCACGTGCTGGACACCGCCGCCTACGAATCCGAGCGTGAACCCCTGTCTGACCTGAAGACAATTGAAGCTGAACTGGCCGCCTATCAGGGCGATCTTGGCCAGATTGAAGGCTACGTTCCACTGATGGAACGCCCGCGTGTCATCGTCCTCAATAAGGTCGATGTGCCGGACGGTCGCGACTTGGCAGAGATTACGCGCCCCGAACTCGAGCAGTTCGGCTGGCCGATCCACGAGGTTTCTGCCGTCACGCACGAGGGCTTGAAGGAACTGTCCTTCACGCTGGCCGCCCTGGTGAAGAAGCACCGCGAATCCCTGCCTGAACGCGAAGCGCGGCCGGTTATTCGTCCGAAGGCTGTCGGGTCGCGTGACACCGTCACTGTTGGACGCGTCCAGATGGATGGTGAAGAGGTCTTCCAAGTTCGTGGTGATAAGCCTGAACGCTGGGTTCGCCAGACTGACTTTGCGAATGACGAGGCGATCGGCTACTTGGCTGACCGTCTTGCTGCCGCAGGCGTTGAAGACCAGTTGATGAAGGCCGGTGCCTTCGCCGGAGATACCGTCGTCATTGGTCCGCTGGATACCGGCATTGTCTTCGATTGGGAACCGACGCTTACCACCGGTCCGGAACTGCTGGGACAGCGTGGCACTGACGTGCGTATTAACCAGTCGGCTCGCCCGACGCGTAAGCAGAAGCGCGAGATCCACCATCAGGTGATGGACGCGAAGACTGCGGCGCGTGAAGAACTATGGACCGAACGCCAGAAGGGCGTGTGGACCGACCCACATAGCGAAAACTGAACCACTTATCCCTAAGGCAAGGACTCGAAGTGACTCCTTCGTGTGACGGCCGTATCAACGATGCGAACCGTATTGTCGTCAAAATTGGATCCTCGTCGCTGAGCCGCGATGATGGTGGCCTGGATCTGAACCGTATTGATTCCGTAGCGCGCTTGGTCGCGAAGTGGAAGACGCCGGGTAAAGAGATCATCATTGTCTCTTCCGGTGCGGTTGCAGCGGGTCTGGATCCGCTGGGCTTCAATTCGCGTCCGCGCGATCTGGCAAGCGTTCAGGCTGCTGCCGCGATGGGGCAGGGGCTCCTGGTTGCTCGCTGGACGGCAGCATTTCAGGCGCACCACCTTGATGTCGCTCAGTTGCTGCTCACCACTGAAGACGTCATGCGTCGCGAACACTACACGAACGTGCGTTCTGCGCTTGATCGCCTGCTCAGCTGTGGAGTTGTTCCGATTATTAACGAGAATGATGCGGTCACTACTCGCGAGCTTCGCTTTGGCGACAATGACCGTCTGGCCTCGTATGTGGCGCAGATGGTTGCAGCCGACGCGCTGATCCTGCTGACCGATGTTGATGGGCTGTATACCGCGCCTCCCAGCCATCCGGGTTCGCAGCTCATTCGCGAGGTTCATTCGACCGACGACCTACATGCTGTCTTGGTGACGGGCTCGGGATCAAAGGTGGGCACCGGAGGCATGGTGACGAAGGTTCAGGCTGCGACGATGGCTGCGACCTCCGGCATTGGGGTGGTCTTGACTAGCGCGGATGAACTGGGGACTGCACTGTCGGGGAGCGCGACGGGTACATGGTTCGCTCCTTCATCGGTTCGTCCGGCATCACGTCGCCTCTGGATTGCTCATGTTGCTCATTCTCGTGGCGAAATCATCGTCGACGAGGGGGCGGGTCGTGCAATCACCGCAGGCAAGAAGTCTTTGCTGGCTGCCGGCGTTGTTCGCATCATCGGACACTTTGATTTAGGCGATGTTGTAGATATTGCTGGCCCAGCTGGCCTGTTGGCGCGAGGCATCGTCTCCTACGACTCCGATGAGGTCGCACACATGGCGGGCTTGTCTGCTGAAGATCTGCGTCTTTCGGGTTGGGAGCATCCGCGCCCGATCGTGCATCGCGACGACTTGGCACCGCTGGTCTAGTACTGCTCAGCGCTCCAACCTGTGGGAAAATGGGGACATGACTGACCAGATTCCTGATATTTCAGATCTGACTACGGTTGCGCGCACGGCCTCCTTGTCGCTCGCCGTGGCGACAGCTGGTGTGAAGAATCGCGCGCTGGAAGCAATTGCGATTGCCCTTGAAGAACGGTCCCGCGAAATCTTGTCTGCGAACCAGCTGGATTTACTGCGAGGTCGCGAAAACGACATGTCCGCTGGGCTCTTGGATCGTTTGGCGTTGGACCAGTCGCGTATCGCGTCAATTGCTGATTCTGTTCGCGAGGTCGCCAGCTTGCCGGATCCGGTCGGCCAGATCCTCCGTGGAACCGTGAATGAGCTGGGTCTTCGTATCCGTCAGGTGCGCGTGCCTATGGGCGTTGTCGCAGTGATTTACGAAGCTCGTCCGAATGTGACGATTGATGCGACAGTGCTTGGCCTGAAGTCCGGTAACGCGGTTATTCTGCGCGGTGGTAGCGCGGCGTTTAACTCGAATCAGGCGATCATCACCGTGATGCGTGATGCTCTTGAAAGCGTTGATCTGCCCGCTGATTTAGTTCAGACGGTTGACCATCTGGGACGTCCCGGTGTGACGGCTTTGATGCGTGCTCGTGGTGGCATCGATGTGCTGATTCCTCGCGGTGGTGCGGGCTTGATCCAAGCTGTCGTCGAAAACTCGATTGTCCCTGTTATCGAAACAGGCACGGGTAACTGTCACGTTTACGTTGATGAGGGCGCAGACCTGGAAGCTGCTGAACGCATCATTATGAATGCGAAGACTCAGCGTGTGGGTGTCTGCAATGCAGCTGAGACTCTCCTTGTGCACGAAGCCGAAGCCGAGCGTTTCCTGCTGTCAGCGCTGACTCGTTTGGCAACAGCTGGCGTTACTCTGCACTTGGATCCTGCTTCTGCCCAGATTGCTCGTCAGACCCCGTCGATTGACTCCGATATGTGGGTTGAGGCAACCGAAGAAGACTGGGCAACCGAATACCTGTCGATGGATTTGGCTGTGCGGGTTGTCCCCTCGATTGATAAGGCCATCGCCCATATTCGTCGCTACTCGACCGGTCACACTGAAGCGATCTGCACCCGTTCGCTTCAATCCGCGAACCGTTTTCAGACTGAGATTGATTCGGCTGCCATTGCGGTTAACGCGTCGACCCGTTTCACCGACGGTGGCCAGGTTGGATTGGGCGCAGAGATCGGTATCTCGACTCAGAAGCTTCATGCTCGGGGTCCGATGGGCTTGGCTGAACTGACGACAACGCGGTGGATTATTGAAGGCGATGGGACGGTTCGTCCATGAGTGACCAGACTTGCACCCAGGCCAGTAGCGTCGATGGTGTCGAGGCGCCCGATGATGCTCTGACCACCAGTGCAGCTAAAGAGTTTTCAGCCGGTCGGCCTCGTCGATCCATCGGGATCATGGGTGGAACTTTCGACCCCATTCACCACGGCCACCTTGTCGCGGCGTCGGAAGTGATGGAAGTCTTCCAACTTGACCAGGTTGTGTTCGTCCCCGCGGCGATGCAACCGTTCAAGGCCGGGCGCAAGGTGACCAGCGCCGAACACCGCTATCTGATGACGGTTGTTGCCACGGCATCGAACCCGCGTTTTACCGTGTCTCGTGTCGATATTGACCGTGGTGGGACAACGTACACGATCGATACGCTGACCGATCTTGCGGCGCAATACCCGGAGGATACGGACTTCTACTTCATTACGGGCGCAGATGCTCTGGCACAGATCGCCCAGTGGAAGGACGCGGATAAACTGTTCGAAATGGCGCATTTCGTCGGCGTTACTCGTCCAGGACATCAATTGGATGCGTCGGGTTTGCCTAGTAATTCGGTGTCGTTGGTGGAGGTCCCCGCAATGGCGATCTCGTCAACGGACTGCCGTAAGCGCGTTGAAGGTGGGCATCCGGTCTGGTATTTAGTGCCCGACGGTGTTGTCCAGTACATCAAGAAATACGACCTGTACACGGATCAGTGACGGGCATAGAATCCGCCGATTGTTGGCGTGAAGCATCCGCCGATTGTCGGCGTGAAGAGAGGGAAAACCACGTGAGTGAAGCGCAAAAGGATCTGCGAGACGTCATCGTAGAGGCAGCGATCGACAAGTTGGCGACGGATCCTGTGGCGGTGGACGTGGGGAATCGTCTGGCGTTGGCTGAGTCATTTCTGATTTTTTCTGCTCCTACGGATCGTCAGGTGCGCGCGATCGCTGAAGAAATCATGGATCAGACGGCGAAGCAGCTGGGTGTGAAGCCCGATCGCATCGAGGGTCGTACAGCTGGCACGTGGGTGCTGATCGACTACGGTGAGTTGATCTGCCACGTTCTGACCGATGAACAGCGCGAGTTCTACGCTCTGGAAAAGCTCTGGGCAGACGGTAAGGTGACGCACCTTGCTCCCGAGGGAGAGGCCGCACGCATTGCCGGTTTTGTTGTGGCACCGGGCACGGTGGGTGCTGGGGTCGGTACTCCGATGTCGGCGGCTGAGGTTGTTGCGTCGATGGGTGATGCACGAGGCATGGACTTGGCATCAGCGATTGCATCAGGCGCGATGGATTTAGCCGCCGATTCTGACGCTGAGGAAGACTGATCATGACCGAGCCTGCTACTTCTTCACCCGCTACTGTCACCGCACCTGCCAGCGACACTAACTTTGCTGTTGAGACACACGATGACGGCGCGAACCGTATTGTGTTCGTGCGTCACGGACAGACGGACTATAACGTTGAGCGGCGTTTCCAGGGTGTGATTGATCGTCCGTTGAATACTTGTGGTCGTAAGCAGGCTGAGCGCGCTGGCGAGGTTCTAGCGAAGCGTGTCCTGTCACGGAGTGCTCAGGTTGGTGTGAGTGTTGCTTCCCAGACCTCGAATAAGGTTGTGATTGTTTGTTCGCCTCTGTCGCGGGCCTCGGAAACTGCTGAGCTGATGGCTGGAGTGTTTCGTGCCCAGGGTGGCGATGTTGAAGGGCCGATCGTGGATGAGCGCCTGATTGAGCGCAACTACGGCCTGTTTGAGGGACTAACCCTGCCGGAGGCTCGCGAAAAGTATCCGGATTTGGTGGATGCGTGGCGTCAGACGGGCGAGAGTGGCGAGGCGTCAATTGAGCCATCGGATGTTGTGGGGGCGCGCGTGCGGGATGCTACTTTTGAGGCGGCTCGCCAGGCTCCTTCGGATGCGACTGTCATTGTGGTTGCTCACGGTGCAGCAATTTTGCGCGGTCTAATTACCTGCATGGGCTTGAACCCGCTTGAATTTGATGCGATGCGTGGCTTGGATAATTGTCACTGGTCAGAGCTTGTTCGCGTGGGTGGGGGAGGTTCCGGTGCGTCGGGTGCTCCGTCTTTCCGTTTGGCTGCGCACAATATTGGATACCGCGAGGATGTGTTGGGCGCGTAAGCATCGCGCATCTGCTTGTCGCGTGGATCCTGTGATCGCGGCTGGTGTGATGGCCTGCACGGGGTTTCGATTTTACGAACCGGCTGGCGTTCCGTTATGCTTAACGGGTCGCAAGTGCGATGAACTGAATACGGGGCTATGGCGCAGTTGGTAGCGCGCTTCCATGGCATGGAAGAGGTCAGGGGTTCGAATCCCCTTAGCTCCACTACGAGCACGCTGAGTTGATACAATTTCGCAGAACTAGAGTTTTGCGCAAAGGTGCGCGCAAAATGTGAAAACGCGCGAAAAATCTAAAGCTCCTGCTCACAGGCATAAAACTAGGGCTGACTACCTGAACGGTGGTCAGCCCTTTTGTTTTTCGTGCTTCTAATAGCTATCTGCAGGAAGTTCTATTTTGGGCTTATAGGTCATTTCGGGCTTATAGGTCATTTCGTGTTGGTTTTTCGTGGACTTTTCGTTGTGTTGGTAGGGGAAAGTCGGGTTTGAAGTCGGTTGAATTCGAGGATGGGAAATCCTCGTTGTTTAGTTTGTGTTGGATCAACACATAAGTGGGGCAAGACTGCTGCTGGTCGAGTCAGGTTTAGGTGTAGTAAGTGTGGAGCGAGTCAGTCGCGTCGTAATGATATTCAAGCGCGGTATTTCGCCGCGTTTTTAGAGTTTGCCACTGGCCGGTTACGCTACCAGGATCTACTTGGTGGGGGTCGTAGTGCTCGGCGCCATTTTGAAAGGTTTTGGCATTTATGGCCTACTAGCCCACTGGTGGATGAGGTTCATCATGTGGTGTTTGTAGATGGGATTTATCTAGCCTGTAACGTGGTGGTTTTGATTGCCTGCACTAAAAAACACGTGTTGGGCTGGTATGTGGCCAAAGGCGAGTATTCCGGAGCGTGGCAAGCCTTGTTTGATCGCATCGCCCCACCAGATGTCGTGATCTGCGATGGGGGCAGCGGGATCGCTAGCGCCTTACAAGCTCAGTGGCCTACCACCAGGGTGCAAAGGTGTACTTTTCATGCTTTCAGCGCGGTGAAACGTAAAACTACCACGCGTCCTCGCACCCAGGCCGGAGTGGAACTCTACGGGCTAGCAAAGCGTTTACTACACATAAAAACCTCAGCTCAAGCCACCCAATGGTGAGTAGACCTAGCTGCTTGGAACACTACTTACAAAGCCTTCCTGGCCCAAAAAACAAGACTCGAAAACGGGGCCATAGTTCCCACCCACCGGCGGTTAATAGAAGCGCGTAACTCCCTTAACAGCCTAGTACGCAAAGGCACTCTATTTACCTACCTAGACCCCCACCTACACATCCCCACACAACCCATCCCAGCCACCACCAACCACATTGAAGGCGCCATTAACACCCAACTAAGAGCACTACTGCGCACCCACCGGGGAATGCCTCTAAACCACCGCGTAAAAGCCGTCCTGTGGTGGTGCTACCTACACACCGAAAACCCCGCCGTCCCCGCACAAATACTCACCAACACCCACACAGATCAAGAAATCACCCAACTATTCGCAACCGCCCAACACCGCGCCCAAAAACAAAAACAACTACAAGGCTGGGGCACAGCCATCAACTGGACCGACCTCCACCACTGCCAACCATGGAAAGAAACCTACTAAACAAAAACCAACACGTTTTGTCCTATAAGCCACGAATGGCGCTAGACAGACAAAGGCTGCCCTCCAGTTTGGCAGGGCAGCCTTTTATTGACTAGAGCTTAACTCACTTGAGGTTCGCAAAGAACTTATCCCATGGCATTTCCAGTGGATGATCCTCTTCAACAACCGAGTAGAGGAAGCGGCAGAGCGGGAAGTCCTCTTCCTTGATCACACCACGCTTTGTCAGCGCACGCAGTGCCTTACCAACCACCGAAATGGCGGCAACGCCCTCCAGCGTCACGCCCTTCATGTGGACGCTACGCACCTCAGAGAACGGCACGCCCTGGCCGACGAAAGTGCCGGCCTTCACGTTGCGTCCGCCCATGGAGGTGACGAACATGTCGCCAACGCCACCCAGACCGATGCCTGTATTCGGATCGCCGCCCATCAGCTTGATGAAGTGGATCAGCTCCTTAGCGCCCTGGGCAAACACCGCCGAGGAGTAGTTGTACATGACGTACTTGTCGTTCTCCTTGCCTGCCGCCTCAAGCATGCCCTTGGCGAAGCCGGCAGCGAACGCGTAGATGTTCTTGGTTGCAGCGCCGGTCTCGTGGCCGACGAAATCCAGAGACGTCCACACGTGGTAGTAATCCGTACGGAACATGTCAGCCAGATAATCCAGATCGTCCTGATCGTGGCCACAGAACACGACGCAAGTGTCGTGATGAACGGCAACCTCGCCAGCAATCGACGGGCCAACAATCGCGTTCCAAGAAACCTGATCTACAAGTTCCTTGGGTAGCGCGTTCTGGATAATGGTTGGCAGCAGATGCAAGGTGCCGTCCTCGTCTGCGCGCATGCCCTTAGTCACGCAAAGCAGCTTCTGACCCGGCTTCAGCAGGGTCTTGAACTGCTCGGCGATCCACTCGATACCGAACGAGTTAACGCCACACATGACGACGTCGGCACCCTCGAATGCCTCGGCGACGTCCTCAAGCTGGTAAGCCTTGATGTTCTCGTTGACCTTCAGGCCAAGATTCGGGTGCACCCCGGTCTTCTGGATTGAATCGATGATCTCGCGGTCAAGATGCGTGCCGACAAGGCGAACCTCGTGGCCGTTCTCAGTGACCGGGAATGATAGAGCGGTGGCCATAATTCCACTACCCAAAACAACCATCGTTGCCATAACAAATCCTTGCTATTGATTGAAGCTTTAGTTCTGGCCGTAGACGTTTTGGTAGCGCTCCCAGAGCTTGTCGATGGCATCGGACTCAACCGGCACCGCCCCGCCCAAGGAATTAGCGATCGCCACGGTCTTGGCGACCTCCTCCACCATCACCGCCGCCTTCACGGCTGCGGTTGCGTCCTGGCCCACAGTGAAGGGGCCGTGGTTTGCCATCAGCACGGCTGGGGAACGCGAAGACTTGAGCGTCTCGACGATTCCCCTGCCAATCGAGTCGTCACCGATGATCGCGAACGGCCCAACAGGGATCTCACCGCCGAACTCGTCGGCGATCATGGTCAGCACGCACGAGATGGGCTTGCGCACGGCAGAAAAAGCGGTGGCGTACGGCGAGTGCGTGTGCACAACCCCGCCCACCTCGCTCATGTGGCGGTAGACATATGCGTGAGCGGCAGTGTCCGACGACGGGTTCAGACCCTTCGAGGTGTCGTCGTCGATCTTGTTGCCGTCAAGGTCGCAGACCACCATCTTGCCGGGCTCTAGCTCGTCGTAGCGGACACCCGAAGGCTTGATGACGAACAGGTCCTCACCCTCAACGCGCTCGGAGACATTGCCCGCCGTCCATACAACCAACTGGTTTGCCGGCAGTTCGGCGTGCAACTTTGCCACCTTCTCGCGAGTCCACTGAATGCGGTCGCGGATATCAGACGAAAAATCAGAAATGTGCATTTACTACTTCTTTTCCTTCTGCTCGCTCTGGAATGCCTTCATCCTTGCCATGATGTCGGTCTCGTCACGCCCGAAGTGATCGTGCAGTTCCTTGTAGAAGCTGAAGACCACGTCGTACTCCTTGGAGCTGGGCTCGTTCGGCTTGTACTTGTACTGCTCGGTCTGGGACATTGCCTCAGCAGCTTCGAATACCGATGGGTAGATACCGGCGGCAGTGGCAGCGAAGACGCAAGCACCCAAGGAGCCAGTCTGCGGAGCCGTCGAAATCGTGATCGGCTTGCGGGTGATGTCCGCGAGCATCTGCATGTAGAACTCGTTCTTCAGCAGACCACCTGCGGCAACAATCTCGTCGATCTTGACGCCGTACTGCTCAAAGTTTTCGATAATCACGCGCGCACCGAAGCAGGTCGACTCGAGTAGTGCTCGGTAGATCTCTTCTGGTTTTGTAACTAGGGTCAAGCCCATGATCGTGCCTGAAAGGCGCGAGTCAGAAAGAATTGAACGGTTGCCGTTATGCCAATCCAGTGCGATTAGACCGTGTTCGCCAATCTTCTGCTGCATGGCTAGTTCGCCGAGCAGCTCGTGGACGGAAACGCCCTTCTCCTTGGCGAGATCCTCGTACCTTACAGGGATGCAGTTCTCGGTGTACCACGCGAAAATGTCGCCAACTGCCGTCTGGCCTGCCTCGTAACCCCAAGCACCATCGACAGCACCGCCGTCGACAATTCCGAAGACGCCAGGAACCTCGTGTAGCTCCTTATCGTTAACTACGTAGCAGCTGGAGGTGCCCATGATGGCGGTCAACTGACCAGGCTTGACGGCGTTAGCACCAGCAACAACAACGTGCGCGTCAATATTGCCAGAAGCGACTGCAATTCCTTCAGGCAGTCCCAGAATTGCTGCAGGTTCGCTATGCAAACCACCAACTTTGGCTCCCAGCGGCAGGATCGGGCCAGACATCTTGTCCTCGAAAACAGTACCGAAGCCCTTAGAAACCGATTCCAGGTATTCCTGCGAAGGGTAATGGCCATCCTGGTACATGCGCTTGTAGCCTGAGTCGCCAGCCGCGTAAGTCAATTTTCCTGTCAGCTTCCAGGTCAGCCAGTCCATCAAGTTGACGAAGTAAGAAGCTCCGTCGTAAACGTCGCGGGCCTTCTCGTAGGTCTCCAGGACCTTCGGCAGCAGTAGCTCGGAAGAAAGGACTCCACCGTAACGGGCCAGCCAAGGCTCGTTACGCTCCTTAGCGGCGGCAACCAGACGGTCTGCCTGCTCCTGCGCACCGTGATGCTTCCACAGCTTGATCCAAGAATGCGGATTATTCGCATACTTGGGCTTCTTGCAAAGCGGCACGCCGTATTTATCCGTTACCAAGATGGTTGCCGACGTGCAGTCCACGCCAATTCCGACCACACGAGTGGGATCGATTCCGGCGTCCTTGACGGCTCCAATAACTACACGGCGAAGAACGTACTCATAATCGCCCGGATCCTGCAACGCGTAGCCAGGCGGCAGCGCCTGGCCATCAGCACTATCCAGCGTCTCGTCCATGACACCGTGCGGATACTCGGCAACAGCAGTGCCAAGCATTTCACCATTGTCTGCGCGAACCACAACAGCACGCCCAGATAGTGTTCCAAAGTCAATACCGACTAGATACTTAGTTTCTGGCATCTTCGCTTTTCCGTACTCGGTTCCTCAATACGAGGAGTTTTTGCTAGTTAACAAAGCGATGACCCAGCCCCTCCTTGAACTGAATCACTGATACTTTGCAACTTTACACGAAACTGCTTTCACCATAGCTTGGTCTTCAATCTAAAAGTTAAAAGACAGATCCCCGACCCCACCCTCGCCTCGCGATTTTTCAGCGTCCGGTAGTAAATCAGTGAGCCATGCCAGGCTCTCGCGTAGTGCTCTTGTGCGCCGCGCATAAGCCCTGAGTGATTTGGGGCGGCATGAACGCCCTAGTCCTGGCTTATGTCGGACTGCCATGTGGCCGAAACCGTCGGCCGCGGTGACGCTCGCCAAAATCGCGAGACTACCAACGAGTCTTTTTAGTTAAGTTCGGTCAGCCAGTTCAGCTGCTGGATTTTCGTATCCAGAAGGCGGTATTTCTTGGCCGCCTCATCGGCCTGGGTGCGCAGCTTAGGCGCGTCCACGGAAGAGACGTAACGCACCTCGGAGCGCGAATAGACGTCTTGACGAGTGCTTGCCGCATCGGCCGTCTCGGCGAGCAGACGCCTGCGTATCAGAGCGATATCCCGGGCAGCTATCGCGTCGGTGAAGATCGCAGCGAACGCCATCTCTGCTGTGAAGATTCAGGCAGACGCAATCCTGTGATTATTACTGACAACATGCCGGTAGCGGAGGGGGTGATCGGTTTTGCCGCGGATCAAGGGCTTGAGGTTGCGCGCGATTTTTCGATTGTGACGATGGGTAACCAGATCGGTTACACGGCTGATACGGCGTTTGATTTGTCGGAGGTCTCAACGGACCGCGAGCAGATGGGACGCCAATGCGTGGATCTGTTGGTTGATGCCTCACGCGCGAAGTCCGTTGAAGACCTCTCCAATAGTGTGGTGTTCGAGCCGAAGTTTATTGATCGAGGCTCATGTGCGAATCTGAAGGAATAGAGCCCCTATTCGTTTAAGTTTGGTAGTTCGAATTCGTCGAGACTCCGATCGAGCGGCTCAGGAATCGTGCTACAACATGAACTGCCCTCGCCACGGTACAGGTGGCGAGGGCAGTGCCAGTATTCGGCTATCTCAGCTTTCTACTATTCGCGAGGAAGCGTTTTAGCTTTCGCGCTGGAAAGACATGGTTGCTTCGTAGGTCTGTTCAGACGGCCAGCGTGAGGTGATTGCTTTTGCCCTGGTGTAGAACTTCACGCCCTCGGGGCCGTGGATGTGCATGTCGCCAAGCAAGGACTGCTTCCAGCCGCCAAACGAGTAGTAGGCAACCGGGGTTGGGATCGGCACGTTGATGCCAACCATGCCGGCCTCCACATCTAGGCTGAAGCGGCGGGCAACACCACCATCATTGGTAAAGATTGCTGAACCGTTGCCGAACTCCACAGCGTTTACGATCTTGATTGCCTCGTCGTAGGTGTCCGCATGGACGATCACAAGAACGGGGCCAAAGATCTCTTCGTAGTATGCCGGTGAGTCCAACGGCACGTCGTCGAGGATGGTTGGGCCGAGGAAGTGGCCGTTCTCGTAGCCCTCAACAACTAGCTTGCGGCCATCGAGTACAACCTTCGCGCCACGCTTTTCTGCATCGTCAATGAGGCCGGTGATGCGTTCCTTAGCCTTTGCGGAGATGACCGGACCCATCTCGACGCCTTCGCCCATGCCTTCGCCAACGTGGATCTTCTCAGCATGCTTCTTCACGAGGCCGGCGAGCTTTTCGCCGATCCCGCCAACTGCTACAACTACGGGCAGTGCCATGCAACGTTCGCCTGCCGCTCCGAAAGCAGCCGCAGAGATGTGCTGTGCGGCAAAATCAAGGTCTGCGTCCGGCATGACAATGGCGTGGTTGTTTGCCCCGCCCAGTGCCTGAACGCGCTTGCCGTGCTTGGTTGCCGTGTCCTGCACAATGTGTGCAACTGGCGTTGAGCCAACAAAGGACACAGCGTCAATGCCGGGGTGTTCCAAAATGTTCGTCACCAGTGAGCGGTCGCCAGATAGTACCTGGAATACGCCGTCGGGAAGGCCAGCTTCCTT
Organism: Actinotignum sp. usb-actsch-rep-73; assembly: GCF_059082735.1. Lineage (NCBI taxonomy): Bacteria > Bacillati > Actinomycetota > Actinomycetes > Actinomycetales > Actinomycetaceae > Actinotignum > Actinotignum sp. usb-actsch-rep-73. The sequence goes on from NZ_JBHNPV010000073.1 coordinate 102,010, forward strand.
GTACAGCTCTGCAGTAAGCAATGCGGCGGAGGGGGTGGCTGAGGACGGTTTCAAAATGAACGCGTTGCCGGTGGCAATCGCCAGCGGGTGCATCCACATGGGAACCATGGCCGGGAAGTTGAACGGGCAAATACCGGCAACAACGCCAACCGGTTGTCTGATGCTGTGGATGTCCACGCCGGTGGAGACGTCAAATGAGTACTCGCCTTTGAGCGCAACGTTAATCGAGGTCGCAAAATCGAGGGTTTCGCGTCCGCGCTGAATCTCGCCGATTGCATCCGAGTAGTTCTTGCCGTGCTCCGCAACAATCAGGCGAGCCATCTCGTCTTGGTGGTCGAGAACCAGTTGGCGCATACGGAACATGATTGCAGTGCGCTTGGCTAGTGGCACTTTAGCCCACTCTTTTTGTGCCTTCTTAGCGATTTCTACGGCGTGGTCAAGGTCCTCACCGGATGCTTCCAGTAGGGTGCCTTCGACTTCACCCGTGGCGGGGTTTTCAACGTCAAGCGTGGCAATAGGGTTGCCTTCGTAGTACTTTCCGTCGACCCAATGCTTAATAGTTTTCATCTGCGAACCTCTTTGTGCACTATTGGAAAAGCGGGAAGATGATCCCGTCGACGGCTACAGTATACAACCGTAAGCGGCATTTGTCATGACAAAGATGTTGCTTGGTTGTTTGTGCGTGAAAAACATGAATCGGGTGGGACACGCCGAGAAGGAAAATGGCGTGATCCCACCCGATCCGGGTTCTATTGGGGCCTATTTAGCTGGCTTGGTGTATTGACGTTGAGGCTCCTGGTCGCGCAGGTATTCCTCATATGCCTTTTGGGTGGATTCGATGCGAGATACCTGCGATACGGGAACATCCCACCAAGAGCTGGAAGGCGGGTTTGGTCCGTAAAGGTCAGTCTCGATGTGAATCATGGTGGTCCGCTCAGCCTTCTCGGCTACGTGGTACGCTTCCTTGAACTCTTCGATGGTGTGCACCTCGATCACATCAATGCCCCACGAGCGAGCGTTCGCGGCTAGATCCACGTCCAGTTTGCAGCCGTCCTCGGTGTGGCTGGTGCCGCCGCCCGCACGATAGCGGGTGCCAAATCGTTGCGAACCACGTGATTCAGACAGTGCGCCAATGGATGCGAAACCGTAGTTTTGCAACAGGACGAAGATAACTTTCACGCCTTCTTGGGCGATCGTGGCTAGTTCCATGGGCAGCATCTGGTAGGTGCCGTCTCCAACGATCGAAACTACCTGCGAGTCCGGTAGTGCCATTTTCACGCCGAGAGCCGCGGGAATCTCATAGCCCATGGTAGAGAATGCGTATTCCACGTGGTATTGCACGGGGGTGCGTGCGCGCCACATGGCCTGTAGATCACCGGGCATTGATCCGGCTGCGTTGATCACTACGTCGTTGTCGCCCATCATTTCGTTTAGGGCGCCAAATACCTCTACCTGGGATGGCAGTGGGGCGTGGCCAAGGTTGGTCAAATGGTCAACTACCTTGTCCCATGCGGCCTTTTCTGTTGCAATTTCCTCAGCGTATTCGGCCTCCACATGGTGGTTGGCGAGTTTTTCTGTGAGGGCGGACAGTGCCTCGCGCGCGTCAGCAATAACCATTTCGCCGCTGTTCTTAACGGCGTCGAATGCCTTGACGTTGATGTTCAGGAAGCTCACATCGGGGTTCTTAAACTGGGTGCGGGAGGCGGTGGTGAAGTCCGAGTAGCGCGTTCCTACGCCGATCACCAAGTCGGCTTTGTCGGCCAAGTGGTTTGCGGCGTCGCAACCGGTGGAGCCAACTCCGCCTACGGACTGCGGGTGGTCAAAGTTGATTGCACCCTTGCCAGCCTGCGTGTCGGATACGGGAATGCCCGTGACTTTAGCGAACTCTCGTAGTTCTTCGCTAGCGTGGGAGTAGATAACGCCGCCACCTGCAATCAGAAGGGGACGCTTGGCACCCCGAATCATCTGCGCCGCGCGCTCTAGGGAAGCGTGGTCGGCGGGCGAGCGACGAATATGCCAGACGCGCTTTTCAAACATTTCAACGGGGAAGTCGTATGCCTCTGCCTGCACCTCCTGCGGCATTGCGAGTGCTACAGCGCCAGTGTCGGCAGGGTCGGTGAGCGTGCGCATGGCTTGCATGAGGGAGGGGAACAACTGCTCAGGCCTGTTAATGCGGTCAAAGAAGGTGCAAACTGGGCGGAATGCGTCGTTGACCGACGTATCCAACGTCTGCGGGTTTTCGACCTGCTGTAGTACTGGGTCGGGCGTTCTGGTTGCAAACTGGTCCGAGGGGAATAGAAGGACGGGCAGGCGGTTAGTGGTGGCCAGTGCGGCGCCGGTAACCATGTTCAAAGAGCCGGGGCCAATGGAAGCGGTACACATCATCGCCTGCATGCGCTCAGATGCCTTCGCGTAGGCAGCGGCGGCATTGACCTGCCCCTGCTCGTTGCGGGGCATGTAGTACGGCATCTCGCCGCCGTCAGGTTCGGGGTCGATTTCGTTTTGGAGCAGTGCTTGGCCGATGCCGGCCACATTGCCGTGTCCGAAAATGCCGAAGGCTCCGGTTATGAATCGTTGTTCAATCCCGTCGCGTTCGCTGTATTGGTTGACCAGAAAACGGATGGTGGCTTGCGCGACCGTGAGTCGAATCGTTTGGACTTGGTGGGTCATGATGCGTTCTTTCTATAGCTACTCAGAGTCGGAGGGGTTCATGGGGGTCATCGGCAGGCGGGGGTCAACCTCTTGGGTTTCCCACGTTTGACGCACCCATGTGTGGTGGGGGTCGTCGGTCATGAGCCACACAGAGTCTTCTGCCGGCCCTGCCATTACGTTGAGGTAGTAGAGGTCGTAACCGGGTGCTGCGATTGAGGGACCGTGGTATCCGTAGGGCATTACCACGATGTCGCGGTCACGAACTTCGGTGCAGACGTCAATGTCGTGTCCGGGGGAGGGGTAGATCCTCTGGATTGCAAAGCCTTCGCGGCCTGCGTCTCCGCGGCGAATTTCGTAGTAGTAGATTTCTTCAAGTTCGCGCTCAACTTCGTTGTGCTCGTCGTGCTTGTGAGGGGGGTAGGAAGACCAGTTTCCGCCCGGTGTTAGCACTTCGCAGGCCAGTAGGTGCGAGGTTTCAACCGTGTTGCCCAGCGCGTAATTGTTGACCTGCCTAGAGGAGGGGCCGGCGCCACGAAGACCGGTGCCCACTTCTTCGCGGGGGCAGTAGCGAGGCGAGAGGTCTTTGGTAGCTTTGGCGCCAGGTAGGGCGATGCGGGCGTGTCCGGATGCGGTGATCGTGATGTCCGTGTTTCGCGGAATGTAGGCGTAGTCCGTGATGTCAGTAAACACGGATTCGCGTCCCTTGATCTCGTATTCTTCGTTCTCTACCTTAACTGTGCATCCGCCCGATAGTGGAAGCACGAGGTATTCTGTCTCGTCACCTTCGACGGTGATTGTTTCGCCGTCAGGAAGATTGAGCACGCGTAGCGAGGACCATTCCCAGCCAGCCCGCTTAGGATCCAGGTCGGTTTCGTACGAGCCGTGCGATGTTGAGCCGGCGCGAACAATGTATTTGCTGTTGTCCGTCATTGGTACTCCTTGGGATTCACGATTGGTTCCGCTCTTTAAAGCTTATGGTGCGTGTGCGCAAAAGCTAACGTCTTCGTCGCTCGCGCTAAGAAAGCACTTGTTTGCAATTGTCGGTCTTTGTGTTTTGTACGTCAAGTATTGTCAAGACAATTTAAGAAAAAGGATGTCGGCGCACGGCAGGGGTGGCGGGATGTGGAGATTCTAGCCCCGCACGGCGGACTTTATGCTTATAAGTGCTCGTTTGGGCACTGGTGGTGCAGAATTATAGGGGATGTCGTCTACGAGCTGGCCGGGAACGAAACTAGTTTGTCGTTACAAATGCTTGACATGCGTTCTGATTTGGAGTTCACTTAGGGCTACGGATAGTTGGATGTCCAATGGTGGCCATCCTCAGGATTTTCGCAGGAGGAACTGTGACTGATTTTACCCCCGGACCTTTGCTTACCGCGACTAAGCAATTCCCTACGGTTCTTTGGAATGACTCGTCGGATTTAGAAGAGTTGCGCCAGTCAATTTCGTTTGGCGGTGTTGGCGCTACCTGTAACCCGGTGATTGCTTACACCACTATTTCAAAGCATCCGGAGATTTGGAACGATCGTATTAAGGCGATCGCAGATGCGAATCCGACGTGGGGTGAGTCTGAGATCGGCTGGCGCGCCGTTAAGGACATGTCTGTCGAGGCTGCGAAGCTGCTGGAGCCGGCATTCGAGGAGCATAAGGGTCGCAACGGACGCCTGTCGGTTCAGACCGATCCGCGTTTCCACCGCGACGCTAAGGCGCTGGCTGACCAGGCTGAAGAGTTCCACAATCTGGCACCGAATATTGTGGTGAAGATTCCTGCAACCAAGGTTGGTCTTGAGGCGATTGAAGAGGCCACATACCGCGGCGTATCGATGAACGTCACTGTTTCGTTCACTGTTGCTCAGTGTGTTAAAGCAGGGGAGGCTATCGAGCGCGGCCTGAAGCGTCGCGAGGCTGAGGGCCATGACGTTTCGCAGATGGGCCCGGTGGTTACCCTTATGGTTGGCCGTCTGGATGACTGGTTGAAGCACGTTGTTGCTCGCGATCGCATCTTTATCGATCCGTCCGCTCTTGAGTGGGCTGGCGTTGCGGCTATGAAGAAGGTTTACAAGATCTTCCAGGAGCGCGGTTTCCGTGCCCGTCCGCTAGTTGCCGCATTCAGGAATGTGTTGCAGTGGAGCGAATTCCAGGGCGCTGACATGGTTGTTTCGCCGCCGTTTAAGTGGCAGGAGATCATTAACGCTTCCGACTACGAGCCGGTTTCTCGCATCGACGTTCCGGTTGATGAGTACTACCTCGAACAGCTTCGCCGGATCCCTGAATTCCACCGTGCTTATGACGAGGACGGCATGACGGTAGAGGAGTTCGAGGACTTCGGGGCCACTCGTAAGACTCTCCGTCAGTTCCTGCAGGCAGACGCCAACCTTGATGCTCTGGTTCGAGACATCATTGTTCCTGCCCCGTAAAACCGTTGTGCTTGTCTCGTTGAAAGGTTAATTATGCTTCGAATTGGAATTATTGGCGCGGGCCGCATTGGCCGCGTGCATGCTCGCTCCGTTGCGGCTCACCCGCAGGCTAAGCTCACTTTGATTGCTGATCCCATGTTGGATTCTGCTCAAGAGGTTGCCCAGGCTTACGGGGCGGAAGCAACGAGTGAAGCTAATGATGTTTTCGTATCTGACAATGTTGATGCAATCATCATTTGTTCGCCAACTCCGCTGCATGGAGATCATATTGTTGCCGCTGCCGCTGCCGGTAAGCCGGCTTTGTGTGAGAAACCGCTGGCTATGGATAGCGAATCCGTTGCTCAGATTCGTGAGCGTCTCGAAGCCCAGGGCACGCCTAATCCGCTGGTGATGCTGGGATTCAACCGTCGTTTCGACCCGTCGTTCAGCTCGATTCATGAGGCAGTAGAGGCTGGCGAGATTGGTCAGCTTGAACAGCTGACGATTATTTCTCGTGACCCGGCTGCTCCACCAAAGGAGTACATTGCGGTTTCTGGCGGCATCTTTAAGGATATGACGATCCATGATTTCGACATGGTTCGCCACTTCCTGGGCGACATCAAGACGGTTACTGCGGTGGGGCAAAACCTTGACCCCGAGCTTGCGGACACCGGTGATTTCGATGGTGTTGTAGTAACTCTTCAGAACGAGGCGGGCCGTAGCGCCACGATTACGAACTCGCGCCACTGTGCTTCTGGCTATGACCAGAGGCTGGAGGCGTTCGGCTCTGAGGGCGCGCTCTTTGCTGAGAATATTCGTCCTACCACGGTTCGTCGTTCTAACAAGCACGTGACGGATGCTCAGGAGCCGTATTTAGACTTCTTCTTGGAGCGTTACGAGGCCGCGTATGCGCGCGAACTCAGTGCGTTCATCGATGCCGTCACCGATGGTCGCGTTCCTTCCCCAGGAATTGAGGATGGTGCACAGGCGCTACGTTTGGCTGAAGCTGCTGAGAAGGCGGCAAAGGAAGGCGTAGTAGTCAAGCTTTAGCTGTTAGTTTCAACACTTTGCGTGCCGGGTATAGCAGTATTCTCCGGCGCGCAAAGTCGTTTGTGAGATGTAGGTTTGCGCGCTTTTGCGCGCAAACCTACATGACATTGCTGCGTGAGCAGACGCGGAAACTGACGTCCCATCGAAAATATTTGTCTTTACAAAGTATGGGGGCTTGAGTAGTCTGTAAATGTCGATCACAAGGGTGGTTGATGTCGGCGCAAGCCGAGCACATAGCCGTGCGGGACGTTATCCCAAACGGTTCCGCACAAGGAACCGTAAAGGAAGATCTACATTGGGTACGTACGCACTTACTGTTGCTGCTCCGCACACGATTAAGGTAGAGGCTCGTCCTCTGTTCAAGCTGGTTATCGCTGTTTTTGCAGTGATTGTGGCTTCCATGGTGGTTGTCGGTATCGCGACTGATCTAACCGCAATGGTCGTTTTCGCAGGGCTCCTGACCGTATGTGGAGCTATTGCTGGTGTTTTCGTTGATCTACATCTACAGATGAATCGCAGGTGAGCTTCCGGTTAGGTTGTAAAACGACCGCCAACTAGCAAGCGCCGATCCCAATGGGGGGAACGGTGCTTTTTCTTTGTGAGGGCAAAATGGCAGGGTTCACAACAGGTGCACTGATCGTATTGGGACTGTGTGCATTTATAGTGGGCATATCTAAAACGGCGTTGCCGGGTGCTGCCACGCTCGCTGTTGCTTTGCTAGCGGCAGTGATGCCTGCTCTGCAGTCCACGGGCGTTATGTTGCTGATGTTGCTCGCGGGTGACGTGATCGCGATAGTTATGTATCGCAAGAAGGCTCATTGGCCAACTTTGGCGCGTCTCGTGCCAGGAGTTCTGGTAGGACTCGCTTTGGGCGCGTTGTTCTTGTATGTGGCTTCTGACCGCGTGATACGCGTGAGTATTGGTTTGGTTCTCCTCGCCCTCATTGCCGTGACAACTTTTCTTTTAAAGAAAAATGCACATCTGAACCTAGAGGGGCCTTGGGCGAGAGCGGTTTTCGGTTCTCTTGCGGGTGTAACAACAATGGCCGCGAACGCGGGCGGGCCGGTAACAACGATGTATTTTTTGGCGGCGAAGTTCCCGGTAAAGACTTTTTTGGGAACCACGGCCTGGTTCTACTTTTTAGTTAACGTAGCAAAGCTCCCGTTCGCCTTGGCTTTGGGGAGTGTCGGGGGTGAATCATTGCACATCGCCGTCCCGTTTTTACCCCTCGTGTTGCTGGGGGCGTTGCTTGGTAAAGTGTTAGCTTCGCGTATGTCGCAAGAGGTTTTTGATCCCGTAGTTACTATTTTGACAGTGGTTTCGGCCGGGTACTTGTTGATTTAGCACGCCTGATCAGGAAAACTCTATATCCTCTTTTCCAATCAAGAGTCTTGACCAGGCCGAATCTCGCTGATAGATTTGTCAATACAAAGTTTTGGGCAATGTTGCCAAATCGGGCGATGCAATGAGCGGACAAAGATGTTCGGAGGAAACCAATGACTACCAAGAAGACGATTGGCGTTGGCGTTATCTCCCTGGGATGGATGGGGCGCTTACATGCGCGCAGTTACAAGGCTGTGAGTGAGCACTTTCCTGAACTCGGGGTACAGGTAAAGCTTGTTGCCGCTGCAGATCCAGTTGAAGAAGCTCAACGTGCAGCGGTTGAAGATCTAGGGTTTGAACGCGCTTACGGTGACTACCGTGAGCTACTCGCAGATCCGGATGTGGATGTTGTTTCGATCTGTTCACCAAACTTCTTACACGAAGAGATCGCCCTGGCAGCAGTAGAGGCCGGCAAGCCGTTCTGGATTGAAAAGCCTATGGGGGTGAGTGCGCAGCAGGCCAAGGCCGTCGCACAGGCGGCCGCTAAGGCGAACTTGCCAACTGCAGTCGGTTTCAACTACCGCCACACTCCGGCTATTGAGTACATGCGTCACCTGGTGCGTAGCGGTGAGCTCGGCAAGATAACGAACGCACGTGTTTGGTTTATTGCTGATTACAACTCCTCGCCAATGGGACCGCTCACGTGGCGTGCTTCGCGTGAAAAGGCGGGTGCGGGCGTGGTGCCAGATCTGATGAGCCACGGCGCTGACCTAGCTCAATACATCATTGGCCGTATCAGTTCCGTTTCGGCTCTTACGGACACATTCATTAAGGAACGTCCGATTCCTACGAAGATGGGCTTTGGTCATTCCGGTTTTGAGATCGGAGACCAGACGAGCCCGGTAGAGAATGAAGACTATGTTGCTTTGCTTGCTCGTTTCGATAACGGCGTGATTGCAACGATGGAGTCGTCGCGAGTCAGTGTTGGCCCTCGCGCGGAATATGTCGTTGAGGTCTACGGCACTAAGGGGTCGGCACGTTGGAATTTTGAGCGTTTGAACGAACTAGAGGTGTGCCTGGGTGTAGACAATGGTGCTACGCATGGATACACGCGCGCTATGGCGGGCCCTCAGTGGGATAACTGGAGCCGTTTCCAGCCGGCAATCGGCACCTCGATGGGGTTTGACGACATGAAGTGTGTTGAAGCCGCGCAGTTCTTGAAGTCGATCCTTACTGGAGAGCAACACGCTCCATCTGCGGCAGATGCCTGGTGTGCAGCAGAAGTCGATGAAGCTATTGTCGCTTCCGCTGCGGATGGCCAATGGCACGACGTTTCGGTAGTTGAAGGCAAAACTACTTTTGATTCGTAAACGGCAATTTGTTGCCAAATTGTCACTTCAATACAGTTACACCTCTCATTGTTGAGGATCAAGAAAGGAAGTCGCATGAGCAAAGATGCTCGTGAAATCCCAATGCAAGGGATAACCCGCGACCAGTTGGCGAAGGCTGTTAAAGACACTCCATCTTCGGGTAAGCACCGCGGTGTTTTCGCGATTGCTGCCGTCGCTACACTCGGTTCGTTGCTGTTTGGTTATGATACCGGCGTAATTTCTGGCGCATTGCCTTACATGCACATGCCGTATGGGGCGGAGGGCCTGCAGCTCACTGCGTTCCAAGAGGGTGCAATCGGTGGCACTCTTTTGGTTGGTGCAGCTCTAGGTGCTCTGATTGGTTCTAGGCTTTCAGACCGTTACGGTCGCCGTCACAACATTACGCTGTTGGCCATACTCTTCCTGGTTGGTGCGCTTGGTACCGCCTTTGCTCCAAATGTATGGGTGATGTATCCGTTCCGTCTGATTCTGGGCTTCGCAGTTGGTGGTGCCTCGGCAACGGTTCCTGTCTACTTGGCTGAAACGGCGCCGAAGAGGATTCGCGGTTCCATCGTTGCTGTTGACCAGTTGATGATTGTTACCGGTCAGTTGCTGGCATTCACCATGAACGCGGTCATCAATGCTATGTACGGTGGTCCGCAGGTAACTATTGAAAGTGACCCCTCGGGCAACCTAGCTCCGGGTGTTTACTCTTTCGACACGCTTAGTGCTTTCCAGGTTGCCAAGGGTGGTTCGATGAGCGCAGATCAGTACCATGCGTTCCTCGATCAACTCGTGGTTGCAGCCGGTAACGGTGCCGCGTGGCGGTACATGCTTGTCCTGTGTTCAATTCCGGCTATCGCCCTGTGGATTGGTATTCGTCTGATGCCTGAATCTTCACGCTGGTACATGTCGAAGATGCGTATGTACGATGCGATTGCCTCGCTCAAGCGTATCCGTGACCCGCAGCGTGACGGTTCCCTCGAAGATGAACTCATGGAAATGATTGAGGCTCGTCAGCATGAAGCTGAGGCTGAGGAGTCGAACAAGGGCTTGCGGTATGTGTTCTCGGTGCCCTGGCTTCGAAAGCTTATGCTGGTTGGTATTTTCCTTGCCATTGTTAACCAAACTACGGGTGTTAATACCGTTATGTACTACGCGCCGAAGGTTCTTGAATACGCGGGCATGTCCACTTCCGCTTCGATTACGGCTCAGGTTGCAAATGGTGTTATGAGCGTGATTGGTTCTGTTTTGGGTATCTGGCTGATCTTGAAGTTTAGGCGTCGCCAAATCCTGATTGCAGACGTAACTGGTGTAGGTGTTTGTCTGCTTGGTATTGCTGCTACGTTCCAATTCGCGATTGCGCCGCACATTGCTAATGGCACTGTGCCGCCAAGCTGGGCCTCGTTCCTCATTCTTGGCCTGATGGGAGTGTTCATGCTGATTGTGCAGTCTTCAAACGGCACGGTGGTGTGGACGATGATGGGCGAGCTGTTCCCTGCGGACGTGCGTGGCGTTATGAACGGTACTGCAATCTTCTGCATGTGGATTACGAATGCATTCATCACCTGGACATTCCCACCGATGATGGAGAGCCTGGGTGGTGGGCTTACCTACACGCTGTACGGTGTGCTTAACCTTGTGATTGCGGTGATCTTGTTCAAGGTTATGCCAGAGACATCTGGCCGCTCCCTTGAGCAGATTGAGCGCGACATGGAAGAGCGCTATTCCTAAACCAGATGGGGGAGGGGGTCCACCTCCCTCCCCCCCCATTAAATTCTTATTTTAGACTTTCAAAACTTTTTTACTCTATCGAAGGAGACAATATGTCTTTCAAACTTGATCTCGAAACTGCCATTTCTGATCCGAATGGCATCACGTGGGGTATGCACCCGATTACGTGGCGTAATGACGACATTCCTGAGGTTGGCGCATACAACACGCTCGAGGACATGCTGCTTGACCTCGCTGATGTTGGGTTCCGGGGCACCGAGTGCGCCGGCTTCTTCCCGGCTAAGGAGATCGTGAAAGAACGCGCTGAGGCGCGCGGCATCAAGATTGTTGCGCAGTGGTTCTCTTCGTTCATTGTTCGTGATGGGGTAGAGGCAGTGATCCCCGAGTTCCGTGAGAAGTGTGAGTATCTGCAGTACTTGGGTGCTACCCGAATCGTAGTGTCTGAGCAGACCGGTTCGGTGCAGGGAGTGCGCGACGTTTGCATCTTCACCAATAAGCCAGTGCTGAACGATGAGGAGTGGGTGAAACTGGCTGAGGGCCTGAACGTGCTTGGCGATATTGCGCACGAGTACGGTTTGGAACTTGTCTATCACCACCACCTGGGCACGGTTGTGCAGACGAAGGAAGAGACGATTCGCCTGATGGATATGACGGATCCGGCCAAGGTCAGCCTGCTCTTTGACACCGGCCACGCATTCGTGGGTGATGGCGATGTAATGGGGCTACTGGAAGCTGTGATTGACCGCGTACGTCACGTGCATTTCAAGGACGTTCGTGAGGAGAAGCTGCAGGAGTCGCGCGAGCAGAATCGCTCGTTCCTGGATTCGTTCCTCAACGGCATGTTCACTGTTCCTGGTGACGGCATGATTGATTTCACGAGGCCGTACCGTTTCCTTGTAGATCACGGGTACAACGAGTGGATCTTGGTTGAAGCGGAGCAGGATCCAGCAGTAGCAAACCCGCACGAGTATGCGCTTAAAGCTCGTGACTACGTTGAGAAGACCCTCTTCAATGCGTAGATGCTAATGCTTTCGAAAGTGCTCGCACACTGTCGAAAGTATCCGGCTCTGTAGTGGGCTTTAGAGGGCTTGTGGAGGTTCGACCATCCTCCACAAGCCCTCTTTTTATATGGTTGAAACGAGTTCGTTGATCTCCTGGGTGCGGCTACGACCTGACGTTTTGCTGCCGGCCATGATTGTCGAGATACAGAAAAGCTCCCCGTGGCTGGGGTGTTGTGACCCAACCACGGGGAGTGATCTGCGATTAAGCGCGGAAACGCTAGAGGCTCATGTCCACAACTGCGCGCCCCTGAATCTTCTGGTCACGTAGCGCCTTGTAGCCTTCGTCAGCTTGTTCAAGTGAGAAGTGCTGAGAGACGATCTCCTTGTAGTTAATGACGCCTTCGGAGGCCAGGTCAACTACCGCAGGGAGGTCTTGGCGGGTGCGTGCACCGTAGGAGCCGAGGATGGATTGCGAGCGGCGTACCGTGCGGTTAATCTCCACTCCTGCTGTCTGCACGCCGGCACCTAGGCCAATCGGTACCATGCGGCCGCCGTCCGCGAGGACGTCGAGCGCAGTGGTCCAGGTTGCGGGAATTCCAAGAGCTTCGAATGATACGTCAACGCCTTTACCGCCGGTGAGGCGAAGTACTTCTTCGCGCGCATCCGTCTTGGCGGAGTTGATTGTTGCGGTAGCTCCGTATCCCTTCATGGGTGCGAGCTTTTCATCGGACACGTCGATGGCAATCACTTGCTTCGCGCCGAATGCGCTGGCGATTTGCACGATGTTAGTGCCAACGCCACCAACCGCTACAACCGCTACGGTTTCTCCGTAGTGCAGGTCTGCGCCGCGTCGGACGGCACCGTAGCCGGTCAGTGCTGCGCAGCCCAGGATGGAGGCGGGGACAAGGTCGATGTTGTCCGGCGTGGGAGCCACCGCTGTTGCGGGAACAACTGCGTATTCTGCCAGGCCGCCCATGGAGTACATGTATACGGGCTCTCCCTCGATGGTGGACAGACGGGTTTCACCGTCGTAGAGCACGCCTTTGAGACGGTTCAGTTCAAAGAACGGTGCACACAGCTCGTCGCGTCCAGAGGAGCATGCCTCGCATTGGCCACACGGCATGAGGAAGCCGCCGGCAACGTTTTGTCCGACTTTGAGGCCGGTGTGCTCAACGCCGGGGCCAAGTTCAACGATGGTGCCGGCAATTTCGTGGCCGAGTACTGCGGGTAGGGGGAAGGCGATTGCGCCTCCGATGACGTGCAGGTCAGAGTGGCACATGCCGCACGCTGCAACTTTTACCAGAACTTCGCCGGCGCGCGGGCGCGGGGTGCGGATGGTTTCTACCTGCAGGCCAACTTCGGTGTCACGTAGTACCGCGGCACGCATGGTTTCCGGAATTTGTGGGGTTTGGGTTGTCATTTTGATACCTTTCGTGGACAAGCGGGTGCTTCTAGATGGTGTTGTTCAAGATCTGTACGGCGGCGTCGACGGCTGCCGCGACGTCGTTGTCGGGTGGGAATAGTAGGGAGCGGCCAATGACTAGTCCCTTAACGTTTGGAAGTTCTAGGGCTTTGCCCCATTCTTTCATTGCGGCCTCGGCGTCTTTTTGCACTTCGCCGCCCAGGATGAGGGCAGGTAGGGTGGATGCTTCCATGACTCGTTCCATGTCGTCAACCACGGGTAGTTTGAGCCACGTGTAGGCGCTGGTGGAGGCCAGTCCGGAGGCGATCGCCATAGATTTGATAACGGCTTCGGGGCTGAGGTCGTTGACGATACGCCCGTTTTTGCGTTCGGAAATGAAGGGCTCAACCATGGCCATAACTCTTTGTTTGGCGAGTTGTTCAACGGCCTGAGCACAGTTTTCTAGGGTCTGCACGCTCCCTGCATCTTCGTAGTTGACGCGCAGGAGCATTTTCCCGCCGTCAAGGCCGGCGGAGGCGATACCCTGCGGGGTGTAGCCGGTGAAGCGGTCATCCATTTCGAATGATGCGCCGGCCAGGCCACCTCGGTTCATAGAGCCGTAGACGAGCTTATTGTTCAGGGCGCCGAGCACTGCGAGGTCCTCGATCAGGTCTGCGGTGCCAAGGAAGCCGTCCACACCGGGGCGCGATAGTGCTTCAACGCAGCGGCGTAGTAGCTCTTCGCGAGATCCCATAGCCGTGAGATTGCCACCGGCTGCAAGGGCTCCTCGGGCCGCGTGGTCGCAAGCGATGATCATTAGCGGCTTGTCGCCACTTGGCATTTTTCCGCGAGGTCGATTGATGAGGGCGCTTTGGACGCGCCAAGGCTCATTGACGCGGATCTTGGTGATGGTGTCGATTAGGGGAGTCCGTGACATGATTAGAAGTCTTCTAGCTCTGGGACGATGTTGTTCTTGTGTAGACGCATGGTGGCTAGTAGCTCTGGCTCGGTTGGCATGGCCGTGGAACATTCGAGGCGGGAAGCAACGATAGCGCCGGCTGTGGAAGCGGCGTAAATGGTCTTCTTGAGAGACCATCCCGATAGCAGGCCGTGACAAACTGCGCCGCCGAAGGCGTCGCCGGCACCTAGGCCGTTGAATGTGTGAGTGGGGGTGACGGGCATTTCGATGCGCTCGTCCCGGGTCTTTGCAAGCGTGCCGTAGGGACCTTGTTTAACGATGGCGAGTTCTACGCCGGCGTCAAGCAGGGCGTCTGCGGCTCGGTCTGGCTCGGTCTCGCCAACTGCGATACGACATTCTTCCTTGTTGCCAATGGCGATGGTCACTTTAGAGAGGGCTTCGCTTACGTGTTGGTGCGCTTCTTCTTCAGATTCCCAGAAGTCTGCCCGGTAGTCGAGGTCGATGATGGTTTGCCCGCTCTTTTGGCGGGCGTCAAGCGCCGCGTGGTGGGCGTTGCGTGACGGCTGTTTGGAGAGGCCGGTTGCGGTGATCCAGAAGATTCTCGCGTCTCGCACGGCGTCGGTAGGAATGTCTTGAAGGGTGAGTTCAAGGTCAGGCGCGGATGGTTCGCGGTAGAAGTAGAGCGGAAAGTCGTCCGGTGGAAAGATCTCGCAGAAAGTGACAGGGGTGTTGAACGCAGACTTTGTTATGACATAGTTATCGTAGACGCCCAAGCGGCGCATTTCGGTGCACACGAAGCGCCCAAATGGATCGTTGCCAACGCCGGTGATAACTGCAGAGCGGTGGCGGTAACTTGCGGCAGCTACTGCTACGTTGGTTGGGCTACCTCCTAGAAATTTGCCGAAGGTTTCAACTGCTTCTAGGCCAACTCCGGTCTGCAAGGGGTACACGTCAATGCCGCAACGTCCGATTGTTAGTACGTCTAGCTCGGGGACTGAAGTTGTGGGTGCCAATGTTTTCTCCTAAGCCAAAAAGAGCAATTTCATTTGCGAACTTCGCTGTTCTTTTATCAGCTCTTGCCTATAACGATAGTCGCGAAGGTGACAAATATCAAGCGTTTGTTATGACAAAGATTGTTTGCGTTTTCATGTTCGTATCACAAGTCTGTTGGCTATAAAAGTCGTGTACGATTTATTTAATCTACCTAAACATGCTTTAGGCTTCCGTTTTAGAATTAAGGATCTTATGATGTCCAGCGCTCCTTTTAGTCCGGACGTTCAGGTTGTGCATGACAGTGACGTACCGCTCCATGTGCAAATCTCTGATGCTTTGGCTGCGATGATTATGAGTGGTGAGATCGCGCCGGGTACTCGTCTTGAAAACGAGGTGTCGATGGCGAAGCGCTTGGATGTTTCGCGCCCAACTGCTCGTCAGGCTTTGCAGTCTTTGGCTGATCGAGGATTGGTAAAGAGACGTAGGGGGGCGGGCACGGTTGTCACTTCGCCACATGTTCGCCGGCCCATGCAGTTGTCGAGTTTGCTGACGGACCTTGAGCAGGCTGGGTTCGAGGTTGAGACTCGGGTGATGGCTTATAACACTCATCGAGCCACGGAGGATGAGGCGCAACGTTTGGAGATTGAGTCGGGCGCTCCCGTTACTTTTATTCAGCGCTTACGTTTGGCTGATGGGGATCCGATTGCGCTCATGTCTAACTTGATTCCAAGCGATATTGCTCCTACCCATGAGGAGTTGGAGGAAAATGGCCTTTACAATCGTCTTCGTGCCAACGGCGTTGTGCCCTCGTATGCAACCCAGGTGATTGGGGCGCGAAATGCCACGTTGATGGAGGCCGAAGCTTTGGGTGAAAAACGTGGCGTCGCTTTGCTTACGGCTACACGTGTTGCGTATGACAATCAGGGACGAGTTGTCGACTACGGTACCCATATTTATAGGGCGTCCAGATATTCGTTTGAAACGAAGTTTTTTGCTGATTAATCTCAGTGGCTCTGCTTTAGTGCTTTTTCGGGAACTCGACGTAGACAGTCGTGAATTGACGGTAGCCATCGTCCTTGATGGTGCCGAATAGGTCGCACATGATCTTCTTCTGCCCAATCCAGGAGTTTGAAAGGATTGCCTACCCACCGCCCTTCGTATGCTTCAAAGCCTGAATAAAGGCAACCGCGTAGTCAGCTTTGCGCTTGTTGTAGGTGGAGCCTGTGGCCATGAACCTGGTCGGCATCATAGACGCAAGCTTCTTGACTCACAGGACGCTTCAACTAATGTGTAATTGGTATTGTGCCGTGTGCTTAGCGGGAGGGGCTGGATGCCAGAGTTATTAGGTCAACACGAATCGATAGCTCAAGACTTACACAGTCGGATTATTGAACTGTCCAATGGTACCTACTCTGGACCACACGTGGTGCTGCTTCGAGGGGCATCCGGTGTTGGCAAGACGGCAATTATTCAGCGTCTATATGAGTTGCTACGATTGGACAACTTTAATAACCCTTGGCATGGGTATGGTCAGTATTGGCCTGAGCTCAATAACGTAGACAATAGTTCCAACCCGCTGAGAGATCGAGCACTACTCTCCCCTGAGTTGGATTCCTTTGTTTGGGCGCAGGACACGCTTCCCACGTTTGGATGGTGGTCGTTTAACTGCGAGGAGTTGCGTAATAGTCAAAAAATAGATGTTGTGGCAATGGGGAAAGAGCAGATGGCGACTCATCTGGCACCGTTGTCGCTTGCGTGGTGGGAAGCATCGGGAACTCTCGCTCAAATCGGAAGTGTACTCTCAGAAGTAACGACTCGAGTGCGCAAAGATCTACAATCAGATGTTGCAGATTCATTACTTGAATCCTCCCTCGAAGCTCTGAGCATTGGGATACCGCTTCCTGCTACTCTCACATCATGGGTTGCTGACATATTACGTTGGGTTGGGAAGAAACGTAAAGACTCCATAAATCTTCACCAAGATGTTTACATGGGAAAACAACATGTTAAGGCTAAGAAGGATGCCGGTAAAGAACTGGCCGAAGCGATCAAATCCTTAACAGCAAAACGCCTGCCTGGAATTGTTGTTGTTGAAGATATGCACCTTATGGGTCCAGAACTTCGATCTCTATTGAATGCGCTAAGCGAACGCGATAATCAACGGCCCGTCATGGTAATTGGTACTGCCTGGCCTGAGGGGATGACTCAGGATGACTTTATGCTATGGCAAGCAGAGATGAAAGCAAAGTCGGACGACCAGATGCGACTCATTGATGTTGACGTGCCGTCATTGCAAGAAGAATCTCTTGTTGAGCTTTTGCTTCGCTACGCCCCAGAAACCTCAGAAGATGTCGCAACAAAAGTGGTGGAGAAACTGAATACCCCTTTGTTCCTTCTACTCTGGATTACAGAACCCAATGTTGCACTAGAAATTCGACTGGCAGGAAACAAAATCCTTCTATCAGATAACTTCAAACTACCAGATAGCGTAGAGCAGGTAGTGGAAAACCGCTGGAATGCCTTGCCAGACGATGTAAGAAATGCCCTGACTACAGCAGTGGCTGGAAATCCATCAAATCCAGATATGGACAAACTGAATCGATTCGTGCCAGCTGTAATTTCAGAAGTCTTTAAGGAAATCTATCAAGTCTCGGAAGAAACCACTAAAGAGGCAATCCAAAAAGCCCGAGACCCCATCGGGTGGTGTAGAGGATCAATCCAAGTGACAAATTTCTCTGATCCCCTGCTGGCTAGGCATGTACGAAAATCCGTACAGGGTTTGTCGACTTTGAAGACGCATATGCGAAGGATTACGCAACAAGCTTGTACAAATTGGCTAGACGAACATCGTGAGCACCTTGACTTACCGAACACTACACAGGTCGAGGCAGTGGTGGACTGGTATCTCAAGTTTGCAGATGACGAATCATCACTTACTTTTGCTGCTGCGCAAATACATGTCGCAAGACGCAACATGGAATCATACGAGTTTTCCAAGGCAATCGAACACTACAATGCGGCTCTCAACGTGATTGCAGAGGTTGCTGGGGACCGAGATCGTACCATGCTGCTCCGACAGATTGCGAGTTGCTATTACGCCATGTCTGAGTATAGTGATGCCGAAGCAATCATAATGGAACTGCTTCCTATACAGATTAGGCTGGATGGGCACTCACATCCAGATACCCTGGCCGTCAAACTTCTTCATGCAAGACTATTGATGAGGAGCGGGGAACCGCTAAGAGCGATGCCAGTCTTGCTTCACATCACAGAGATGTTACAGCAACATTTCTTTGGCAAGTCGATTCCAGAGAATGTAATACAAGAGATTTATATTCCGTTGGTAACACTCAAGGGAGATTTGTCCTTTGAAAGTCATGCTAATGACGATGCCATAGAATTTTACGATCATGGTTCAGAAGTATCAGCGAAGATTTATGGTGAGCGATCCCTGAAAACACTCATTCTTCAGTTGAAACGACTACGCGCAGTACACGCAAAGACTCCCGAAAGCGAAGTCGCTTTCGACCAAGGAACCGAGTTATTAACAAAAATTCGAGAAGTCAGCGGTGGACAGTCGGCTGTGGCCCTTGAAGCAGAATCGAACTTGATTTTTTGGGGATACAAGGCACAACAGATTGAAAATGTAGAGGAAGCGTTTCGAGATTTAGATTTAAGGATTCCCAAGTTAAGAGATTATGCCTCACTTCGAGCAGATACTTATTTGTGGGCCGGGGACATCGCACTTGAAGAGCGGAGATTTGCTGATGCTCAGCATTGGTTTTCAGCTTGCTTGTCCGTGGTAAATGAGCACCACGGAGCTTATGATCCATTAAGCCTGCGTGCAGCACACCAGCTAGGCGTCACATTACTGAAACTCGAGCAATATGACTCTGCGCGGGAGGTTGTCGAGACTTTGACTGAAAATGCGCGCATTGTGGTTGGTCCTACTGGAAGTAGCGCGGTGCGTGCGGAAGTCCTCCTCTCGTTGATTTATCAAATCCTGAGGAGAGATGATGAAGCGATCAAGCGGCTTACTAAACTTCGTGCAGAATTTGTTAGTGATTCGAATGCTGACATCGAACTTGTTGAGTTGGTCGATGCCCGCTTGCGTAAGCTTAACTTGGGGGTGAAATTCACTGACTTTTACCCGCTGGTTCAAATGAAGAACGGGCGGTTTGGACGCCTGAGAGGAACTGATGTTGACGATGATCCGCTTTGGTTCATTGAAGGTGATAGGGAGTTCCCCGAAATCACCAATCAGTTGATTGTTATTGGGAATACTGAAAATTTTCTTGAGAGAGCCCCGGAACATTGGGCCTATTACCTAAGCGTTCTTAGTCGTGCTTATCTGAATCTGGGATCATGTTACTGGAGGTCAGGCAAGATAGATGAGGCAGACCAGGCATTTGGAGCTGCCGACAAGTGCGTGAATCTGTATTTCTCTAGAGCAAGCAAGACTGGTGATATCCCTCCTGACCCGGAAATGGCTGAGATGGCTTCAAGGGGGGTGGCGCTTTCCATCAACATGGTGGGTATGCTGGTTGCCCTCAATCTAACTTCTGATATGAGAGAGGTGTTTGATAAGAACAGAGAGCGAGCTTTTGGTCTTTTGAGTCAGCTTAATAATGAAACTCAGGAGAACCTTAGGAACGTGAACCTAGAGTTACTCGAGCAGGTTCTAGTTGAACTAATACCTGAATAGAAAAGTAGACATGAGTCAGGAGCAAAAAGTTCATAAAAGCATGTGTCGAGGCTGTTGACGGAAATGCGTTCTAGAGATATGAAAATACGCCATTCTAACTATTACTTGAATTAGAAATAAATTGAAAGTCAATAGTTAGAAATGGCAGTTCTACCTGTTTCGGCAAATTGTTCATAAAACATGGGCGAGATGTAAATGGATTATTGCAGTGTTTACTCCAAGACCCTAATTAACTTATTCGGGATGTTCCAGTGACTGTTGCTGGTTCGATCTTAGTTGACCGGGCATGTTCAATGCTTAACTTTGAAAATTCGGTTGAATACCCCAAATCACTAGAGTTAATATATAGGTTGGCTTAGCCCCCATTCCAAAATCTCAAACATGGCATCTAAACTCAACATCAATCTGCCCGTCAGTGGCAACCAGAATCTTCTCGGTGATGAGGTAGAGCAGGGCTTTGTCCCAGTCGAGCACGGGACTGCGGACGAAAAGTTGGACCTTTGGGTCTGGTTTGGAGTTCATATGTCTTGTTTGGTTGATGGGTCATGTGCATACGCTGGTGTGGTTCCTCAAGCTGCCGTTATAGAAGTAATTGACGACGAAGATTCGCGCTACGGGGTTGATTGGCGACAAAGAGATCGTTATCAAAAGATCGCCAGTAAGGTTGAGAAAGAATACGGGTGGCGAGAACCGTGATGATGCCATGTAATTGCATACCCTGCGGCTATTACGGTGCCATGATGTTGGGAAACGAACCCTTGTTAAAATATTCTCTTCAGGCAAGGTGACACTGAGATGAGAGAAGTAGTTGAGTATCTCGAAGATAGGGGAGTCGAGCACCTCGTTCATTTTACTCCTATTACAAACTTAGGGGGTATCAAAAAACGCGGTATTCTCCCTCGGAATGAGATTGACGGCTTCCCAGATATTGTATTTGAGGCACTGGATGAAGTACGGCTCGATGAGCGTACAGACATGTCATGTTTCTCGATCTCGTTCCCGAATTTCTTGATGATGTACCGCTACAGAACTAAGCTTTGGAGTCGGGAAGAGGATGTTGCACTTCTATTTATCCCGATTTCCGTGTTATCTGACCTCGAGTATGACCAAGTAGTGTTTTGTCCGTCTAATGCTGCCTCAAGAGAGTGCAGACGTACTGATCCACAAGACTTGCTCGGTCTCGCAGCAGTCGAAAAGTTGTTTGTTGAAGAGATGACCACAAGATCTGGGGTTGTATTCTCTCGACAGAGCGAAGACTTACCAGATTTTCTAACTACGAACCCACAAGCAGAAATCCAGATTGCTGCTACGATTCCATGGGAAAAAGTGTCCTTCGTAGTTGTTAATGATTATGAAACAAAGCAATCTTTGTTGCAATCCGGAATACACAGGAATGTCTACGCCAAGTGGGAAGTCAACAATGATTCATCTTTAAATGTATTTAAGTACCCCAGTTATTGGCGAGCATGGGTGGACGCTGCGGGGGATTTGCATGGCTAAGAGACCAGTCTTTCTTGTTTTGGACCGCCTGCCGTACGTTGATGAGCGGGAGACTGAATTTACGTTCCACCCCGGTTTTTCGATACAACAAAAGCAGCGTTCGATTGCTAGCCTGCATGATTCTTTTCATCTGTTGGAACCAGATCATGCGGTTTTGGAAGTCTCATCTAAAAGTCCTGACAGCCTGGGTGTTGAATTGAGCGCATTTAATCTAATGATCCATCATCCAGGCTACGGCGAGTATTCAGTTGAATCGGCATTTCAAGCTTCGAAGGTATTTTTACGAGGTGGGCCTTTTGTTGACTTATTTGAGGTCTCAAGCCGTGAGTCAAAAAGCGATCCCCGCTTGAAGGATAGTGGTCAATTGATCGGCTTTCGTTTTTTCTCGCGGGATTTCCCGTTAGAGCCAAAAACTTACTTTTACGACTGGTTATACGCATCTGCTCTGATTCGTAAACCTGATTTGCTTTCAGCAGTCGTCAAGTATGATGCCTTTACTGACATCGAGTTTAATCCGAACAAATCAATTAACTGCCAGGCGCGATCGGTTGCTAAGGCTGTTGGCCTGTGGAGGCAGAATCTGCTGGCTCAAGCCCTATCTTCCCCCGAGATTTTTCTGGAAATAGGCTACGGGCAGAAAGGTTCGGACAGCGGTGTTCCAAGGAAGCCCGAAGGAGTGCAGGTTCAAGATTTTCTTTTCTGACCTGAGCTGAACCCAATAAATGTCGTTCAACTAATCTCATAGAACACGATAGCTCTATAGTCGGTTGGGATGTTTTGCACCCACCTGTTTGGTTTTGCACCCACCTCTGGCGGTCGTGCACCCACCTAGTGCCTAAATGCACCCACCTACACTTCCGTATCCCTTTCAACGTGAAGGCAACAACCAGCCGGACTACTTCGCAGTCCGGGTTTTGTTTTGGCTGGGAGTCAGCGATACTTGCCCTTCGAAATCGCGGGGAGACTAAGGAGTTCTTGCGCAACTTCCGCGGTAGTAACAAGAGCAGTTGGGATCCCTGAACGACACACGGCGTGGATTGCTTCTGTCTTTTGTGTTCCGCCAGCAACCATCAGGACGTTAGGGACCTTCAAGATTTGCTCGACGGTTATGGAAATACGGCGATCGTTCAGGGAGAGATTGAGGTAGTTGCCGTCGGCATCAAAGAAAACGCCAGTGGAATCGGCCACCGCACCACGCTGATCCAAGACTTCAATGTCGCTCTGAGGAAGCACTTGCTCAAGCTGGGTGACGCGAGAATCCCAAGCGCCGACAGATAAGACTGCGATGTCAATGTCATCGAAGAGCTCAAGGACGCGAGCAACAGCTGGTTCTTTCCTCTGAACCTTCGCCGTTTCAGCTGAAGAACTGAACAGGGGAGCGATAAGCATTCGCCCTTCAACGCCAGATTGCTGACTGATCTGTCCGATCAAAGTGATTGGAGACTTTGAAGGATCGTCACCAATTACTCCTGTAATTTGAACAAACTCTGATGGGGGAAGAGGCCCAAGATAACGGGCGATAGGCATCAAAGTACGACCCCAAGAGAAACCGATGCGGTCGTTCGGTCGAATATTTGTGGAGAGATACTTGGCTGCTTGACGCGCCAGAGTATCTCTTTCGGTTACAACATTTCGGTTAGCTTCAACAAGACAGACATGGTCAAGATGGAGATGGCGAGCAAGAAGCTGAGCTAGCTCATCAATGTTGACGCCAACGTTTGAGATTTCGATTCTGACCATGCCAATGGCGCGGGCTTTTTCGAGCAGGCGGGCAACGCGAAAACGCGAAATGCCAAACTCATTTCCGATCTGCATTTTACTGACATCGTCAAAGTAGAAGCGGCGCGCGATTGCTTCCATGAGTTCAGATTGAGTGAGCTCGGTAGATCCTTGGCGAGGCTGACTGGGGGTGTACATGTTGCAACTCCATAATGCTCAAGCGAGGGAGGACTCCGAATCGCCTTGATATTACTACCAGTATTATCATGTAGTGCTCATTTGAGTGCTGTTTAGGTAGTTGCGTACTCATATGATTGGTGTTAATTTAACCGTATTCGAGCACAACGCGGTGCTCAAGTGAGCAAAGGGAAGTTATGTCGCCTCGAAGAAGACGAATGCCTCAGGAACTTGGCGTTTTCGTTGTTGTTATTTTGGTAGCAGCAGTGATGGGTATTCTTTCACCGGAGTTTCGTACCGCTAGCAACCTTTCAGTGTTGCTTCTTAACGGCTCTGTGGTCACATTCCTTGCTATCGGTCAGGCGTGCGTGCTTCTTACCGGTGGCATCGACTTGTCGGTTGGTTCGAACATTGCTTTGACCGGTGTTATTGCAGCAATTGCAATGCACGCCGGTGCACCATGGTGGGCCGGAGCCCTCGTCGCCATCGTTGTGGGCATCGCAGTCGGTGTCTTCAACGGTGTCATGGTCCACTACGGAAAGCTCCCGCCGTTCATCGTCACCTTCGCAACCTTCGGTATTTCTGCGTCAATCCCGAACATTCTGACTCAGGCCAAGTCGGTGACTATTACCGAGCCGCTCTTCGCTGTCTTCGGTCGTGGCAAGATCTTCTCCGTCCCGGTCCCGATCATCATGGTCATTATCGCGGCACTGATTATCAGCTACTTCTTGCGTCACACCGCAACAGGTCTTCACATCTACGCAGTTGGTGGCAACCGTGAAACTGCACGTCTTGCCGGCATCAATATCGCGAAGACCACGATTCTGGTCTACGTCATCTCTGGTGTGTGCGCAGCATTTGGCGGCATCATTACGGCTTCTCGTTTGATGGTCGGCTATCCGACAGCAGGTTCGGGCACCGAGCAGTTCTACTCGATTGCATCGGCAGTTGTTGGTGGCGTCAGCCTCTTCGGCGGTGTCGGCACGATTCTCGGTGCATTCATCGGCGCGCTTTTGATCGCTACCGTTTCGAACGGCATGAACGTTATCGGCGTCGACTCTTACTGGCAGCCACTCGTCATCGGCGTGATCATTCTTGGTGGTGTCCTGCTTGATACCAACAAGGCTGGCCTGAGCACCCTGACTTCTCGCTTAAAACTAGGAAAGGAAAGCTCAAAGGCTGATACTTCTCAGCCGACCCCATCCCACTGACTTGTTTCAGCAATCGGCTGAAATAACAGAACGTCTCTTCACGCAGAGAACACAACAAGGAGGACAATGATGTCTATTCGCAAGAAGCTTGGTACTACCGCAGTTGTCACTGCAGCAGTACTCACTCTTGGCGCATGTGGTGGTATCGATACGGGCACGGGTAGCAACACCCCAGCCAGTGGCAATGCAACAGGATCGGGTGCATCGGCAACTCTGCCGGAATCGTGCTCGTCAGACAATCCGACGATTGCAGTTCTGCTTCCGAACCAGACCAACCCTTACTACGTCGCAATGAAGGAAGGGTTTGAAACCGCTGGAACTGACAACGGCTTCACTGCTGAAGTTCAGATTGCAGACGACGACGATGCACAGCAGCTCGCTCAGGCAGAAGCTGCACTGCAGAAGAAGCCGTGTGCACTGGCACTGAACCCCGTGAAGTCCGAGCCGGCAGCGGCAATTGTTCGCGCCGCGAATGACGCTGGTATCCCCGTATTCACCGTCAACGTTACTGTTAACGAAGATGCTCTGAAGGCACAGAACGCAACGATCATCCAGTACCTGGGTGCAGATAACAAGCAGGGGGGCATTGACACCGCAAAGGTCGTCCTTGAAGACATGGGCGCAGACACTGCTCTGAACATTGGTCTGGTCACCGAACCCGATGAGGTTCCGGTTGTTATTCGTGACGAAGGCTTCCAGGAAGCGATCGCCGAGAACCCGAACGCAAAGGTCGTTGCCTCTGTTGACGGCAACGTGAAGGTCACCGACTCCTTGGACGTCACCGCAGCAATGCTACAGGGCAACCCGGATATGAATGTCATCTTCGCTTCGACTGGCCCGGCAGCACAGGGCGCGATTGAAGCCGTCAAGGCTTCGGGTCGCGACGTGAAGGTCTACGGCTTCTGCGCACCTGAAATCACCACCACCGATGCATACCCGGCATGTGTGGCACAGGAACCTGCTGACTACGGTAAGCGCGTTGTCGAGCAGATCGCTGCATACGTGAAGGGCGAGACGGTTGAGTCCGAGATTCTCCGTCCGCTGAAGATGTTCCGCAATGGTGAAACCCCCGCAGCTGGAGAGGTTGGCTGAACAACATGGCAATGAAGGACATGCCCAGGGGCGCTGGAAGCTTCGAGGCTAGTGAAATCACAAAGGACTATTCTGGGGTACCTGTGCTCCTGGGTGTGTCCCTCACATTGCACCCCGGTGAGATTGTCGGCCTTGTTGGCCATAACGGTGCAGGCAAGTCGACGCTCTTGAAAGTTTTGTCTGGAGCGCACAAGCAGTCTGGTGGCACGCTTCGTATCAACGGGCAACGCGTCGAATTTGCTTCCCCCTCGGAAGCCATTGATTCAGGCGTCTCGACCGTCTACCAGGAACTGTCACTGCTTCCTAACTTGACGGTTGCCCAGAACGTATGGCTTGGGCGTGAGCCTCGCCGCGCCCCATTTTCTCTCGACCAGGCAAAGATGAAGAAGGGGGCCCAAGAACTCGTAGATGAGTTCGGCATCGATGTTGACGTGGATCGTTTGGTTGGTTCCTACCCGGTCGCAGTTCGTCAGCTACTAGAAATCGCGATTGCCTCAAGTCGTGAAACAAAGTACCTCCTGCTTGACGAGCCGACGACGGCACTTGAAGGTGACCAGGTTACGGAGCTCTTGGCTTATATCCGCAAGATCGCAAATGAACGTGGCATTGGTGTATTGATAATCAACCACAAGCTTGACGAACTCTACGGAGTTGCAGATCGTATCGTTGCCTTAATGAACGGCAAAGTTCTGCTTGACTCCTCAGTTGAGAGCATTGATCGTCACGCTGTTGTTGCCGCGATTGCTGGCGCGGATCACGCAGAGCGTGTCGAAGTTCAGCGTGAAAAGACCAGCGATCATCCCGTTAAGATGACGGTTGAAAACCTCAAAGGACACCTGTTGAACGGTGTTTCCTTCGAAGCACGTTCTTCGGAGATCCTCGGCATCTACGGCCTTGGCGGTTCTGGACGCTCAGAGTGCCTGCGTGCAATCGCAG
Organism: Actinotignum sp. usb-actsch-rep-73; assembly: GCF_059082735.1. Lineage (NCBI taxonomy): Bacteria > Bacillati > Actinomycetota > Actinomycetes > Actinomycetales > Actinomycetaceae > Actinotignum > Actinotignum sp. usb-actsch-rep-73. The sequence goes on from NZ_JBHNPV010000073.1 coordinate 128,190, forward strand.
GTATTGATCCGGCTACATCCGGTGCGATTGTGATGCCCGATGGTGAGCGTTTTCTGCCGAAGACTCCACGTGAATCGATGAAGCATCGAATCGCATTCTTGACCGAAGAACGCAAGCAAGATGGCATTGTTCCCCAAATGAACAGCTATTTGAACGCTTCGCTTCCGGTTCTTAAGAAGTTCTCCTCTTTCTCATACCTGAACAACAAGAAGCTGGTTGAATCCACGGACGAGCTACTTGAATCAACAGGTATTAAAGGTGACCCGCAGTCGCCGATTACTTCCTTGTCTGGTGGCAACCAGCAGAAGGTGATTATTGCCCGCGCATTGATGCAGGATCCGGAGATCCTGTTGCTCGATGAGCCCAGTAAAGGCGTTGATATCGGCGCAAAGTCCGATATCCATACTCTTTTGCGGAAACTTGCCCACGAAGACGATCGCACGGTCGTCATGGTTTCTTCCGAAGAAGAAGAGATCTTGGACGTTGCAGATCGCGTGCTCGTCTTTGTTGGGGGACAGGTTGTGGCCGGTCCTCTGGATGCTGCGGAACTGGATATCGCAACACTTCGTACGTTGGCATGGCACGAAAGCGATGACGACGCTACGAACCAAACCTCACACGTATATTTAGCTGAAGGTGAATAAACAATGACCCTGACCGTTTCAATGACTGACGAAGAGCTTATCGTCTTTGGGCGCAACGAAGCGAGTAGCGAGCTGAGCGCTATCGGCAAGGTTGCCGACCAATTCACAGATTCTTTCGTCGAAACAGTCCACCTGCTCGCAGAGTGCACTGGAAAGGTTATCGTAACCGGTAGCGGAACCTCGTCCACGATTGCACGACGCCTGGCCCACCTCTTGTCCGTCACCTGCAAGCCCGGCTTGTTCGTTCACGCCATGGATGCTTTGCACGGCACAATGGGCGCCATTGAACCCACGGACGTGCTGATCGCGATTTCGAAGGGCGGCGAGTCCGATGAAATCAATAATCTGTGCAAGCTGGTCCACGACAAGGGAACGAAGCTCATTGGACTAGGGGAGCACCCCGAATCGACCTTTGCCTCTTTGTGTGATGTGTTTGTTCACCTTCACACTGATGAAGGCGGAGACCCCGAAAATGTGATTGCAATGGGGTCAACGTTGCTTGCCGCAGTGTGGGGCGACGCGCTTGTTCGTACCATGATGAAGCTGAATGAATGGGATGTTTCCGAGTCCTTGTCGCTCCATCCCGCGGGATTTGTGGGCAAGAGTGCTGAAGAGATTCTACGCCAGCAGGAATCGAAATGACTAACGATCGCCTGGTCATCGGCATTGATCTTTCTACGCAGTCGTGCACGGTTGAAGCCCGACGCGTTGAGGATTTTGAAGTTGTAGCGCGACAACGCCTGCCGTTGGCGTCTACGACTCCGCCTGTTTCAGAACAGAATGCCGATGACTGGTGGGAGGCGCTTGTTCAGGCTTTCCATCTGATGAAAGCTGATATTGATCTGCAGGCTGTTCGTGCGATTGGTGTCAGCGGTCAGTGTCATGGTCTTGTTCCGCTGGATGGGGACAACCATGTGATTCGTCCTGTGAAGTTGTGGAATGACACAACATCAGCGCCTCAGATTGATGCGCTTATTACTCGATTTGGCGCCGACTATTGGGCGCAGAGGGTTGGTTCTGTCCCGACTGCTGCCTTCACGATCGGTAAGCTCGCATGGCTTATTGAGAATGAGCCGGCCACGATTGCACGCCTACACCGTATTCTGTTGCCTCACGATTACTTGGTTTTCAAGCTGACGGGTGAAGCAGTCACAGATCGTTCGGAAGCTTCTGGCACCGGCTACTTTAATTCGCAGTCGAATTCCTATGATTTCGAATTGCTACGCGGATGCTTCGGCGACGTGTTGACGTGGGAATCATTGTTCCCGCGGGTCGGTCAGCCCAATGATGTGGCTGGAACCGTCCTTCCTGACGTTGCCAACTTGCTGGGGCTACCCACTGATGCGGTTGTAACCGTCGGTGGTGGTGACCAACATATGGCTGCTCTGGGACTTGGAATCAATGACGGTGACGTAGTTTTCAGCTTGGGCACCAGTGGCGTTGTGTACACGTCCAGTAGCGTTCCCGTTACATCTGGAATCGTGGATGGTGTTGCGAACGTTGTGGGTGGCTACTTGCCTCTGGCATGCACGTTGAACTGCACGAAGGTAACGGATTGGGCTGCGCGTCTGCTGGGAGTTTCTGTGCAGGAACTCGATCAGCTGGCATTGGATGCGTATCGCTCCCATGATCCGTTCCCTGTTTTTGCTGCGTACCTTGATGGGGAGCGTTCGCCAGCGTATCCGGGTACGACTGGTGTGATTGCTGGTTTAACCAGTGATATGACTCGTGAGCGGTTTGCGGAGGCGATCTTCGTTGGGGTTATTGCTGGACTACTGCGAGGCTTGGATGCGATTCATCAGTCTGGTGTGTCTACCGATGGGCGTGCGATTGCTGTAGGCGGTGGTGCACGATCGGCTGCCTATACGCAGATCATCGCTGATCTGCTGGGGCGGTCTATCGATGTGATTCGTGAGCCTGAAGCGACAGCACGAGGGGCCTGTATTCAAGCGTTGTCTGCGATTACGACGGGTGACGTGGTCATCGTGGCGCGTGATCAACAGCCGTCAGTTTTGGCAACGGTGAATCCCCAGGGGCACTTGTCTTGGGATGAAGTCCGCGATCGCTACATTTCAGTGTGTGACTACGCGGCTTCAACCGCGCATCTGCGTTCTTGATCAGATGTTTTGAAGCCTTACGCTTCGCCAAAGTAGATCTTTATGCGACTGCGCGTCCTTGGAGGAATAAGTGTATAGGCATTACGCGTTCAATGACGGTGTAGTCAGTCGCCTGGGTTATTGCGTGCGTATTTCTGTAGGTTGTTGCCACGCCTCTTCACGTCTTGCCAATCGGTTGCTACATGGTTGTCGTTAGCCTAAGAAGGTAGGCGCTAAGCATCATGAGATTGTGACTCGTGTGAGGAGTGGCGAAGGGAATCAGATATGTGATGTCCGATATTCACGGGCATCTCGATGCATTAGAAGATCCTCCTGCGCGTATTGGCTTGGGTGCTGACGACCAGTTGTTCTTCTTGGGTGACTACATTGATGGTGGTCTGCAGTCGCTTGAGGTTCTCGAACGGGCGATAGGTTTGGTTGACTCAGCTCCATATCAAGCGATCGCTCTTCCGGGTAATCATGAAGTCGACTTTATTGATTGAGCTCTGGTCTGTGACGACCCGTACACGTGGCCAAATGCGGACAAAGATCCGTTCGAACAAGTGGAAACGCTGGGAGTAATGCTTCGTGATGCGGTTGTCTCGACAACACAGACCATTGCTGAGGTTGCTGGATCAGCTGCCGTTGTTCTACAACTGCTACATTGATTGCGACGTCGAGAAAACGGGGAGGCTCGGAATATTCACCACCTGAGGTGAGCTCTACGAGCTTTTCTCAAGGTGAGCAGTGTACGAATGGAGAGCACCTCAGGAGGACTGATGAGGCTCGAAACCCATCGTGGCTGACGTCGTCACCAGGGATGGCGAACGTACAGACCTTGATACGTCGAATGTCGTCATGACAAGGCATCTCCTTACCGCCGTCATTGTACTGAGCCAACGAGGCCACGGTGTGCCAGAGAGACAATGCGACAGGAGCTTTAGCGCGGCGAATCATAGTGAGAAGCAACGCAAAATTCAGATATTCATTCGCGTAAGCCCCCACATACCAAAGTACGAACAGGCATCTCCTGAGCCCGCTCGTTCACGAAAGTCTTTTCGGCTTCCGACAGCCCAAAGAAATCAGCCAACTGCGAATCAATCACTGGAACTAAAGACCCCCAATCGATGCTCAAATCAGCTGGAGCCTTGCTCACCAAGTTCGGCACATTCGCCCACACCGCGCGCTTGTTATCCTGCGTCACCTTCAAAGACCCAAGAAGAAGCCTCGCGAACTTCGTATGCAAAAACGTCGCTAGTTCTTCAGCTTCCTTACGCGTCCCAAACGCGCCGATAGAAATGAATGACTGCGTATGAGCGAAACCAGGGGGCAACAGAACAGGAGGAGCAAGAACCTCACCCAACTTGCCCGCGCCATTCGACTTCGCCAGCGCAACTTTCCACGCATCCAAATTTGGATGATCGCGCACGTAACGACGATCAATAAACTTCACAAGTCGGCGATTATTCTGCCGGCCAAGCACTCCGATCATTCCTCTGTGGGCAACATCGTGAAAAACCTCAGGCAACACATCGAAACAATTCGTCGTCATATCAAACGAATGCCCCGCAGAAACACGTTCAATCGCCTGCGGATGCTCGACATACAACACCAAAGTGAACCGGTAGCTCTCGGGAGCAAACACAATCTGATCAAGAAAACTGTCAGCGACCGCATGAACTCGAGCAACAATCGAACGCAACTCACGGTCAGGAATGAACGAGCCGATCGGGGGCAAAGAAACGTTCGTATCCCGCAGAGTGACAGCGATCCCGCCCTTCACTTCAGCAGCAGGAAAAACGCGTCGACTATCCGCCTCAAACAAAGACACGCTCACATGCGGGTCTGAAAGAACCTGACGATTCCACTTCTTCGAAGTCTTCCCAGCATTAAATAAGAAGCGAGCCGGCGTTACGAAACACGCCAGAGGAGACACCCTAAACGCAAAATCCATGAAGTCCGGGTAAATCTGACGATCGCTAGTGTCAGCCATCGCCTTCTGATACGGCGGATTGGCGACCGTAACGTCAAAGGAGTCAACAGGAAGAACAACATCCGCCCCAGACGGAGACTTCAACGTCAGCCCATCCATCTGCCAGACGTTTCGGGCAATTGCATGAGCTACTTCGGTCAGTTCGTCTGTGACAAGAGAACGCCCAAGCAGAGCCGATGTTGCTTCATCAAACGAAGCCAGAAGATTCAGGCGCGCAAGCAACAAAGAATCGCCCTGAAGCTCGAATCCGAAGCTCGCCCTCAATGCGCGCAACGCCCAATTAAGCGTTGCGGCCTCGTCACCCAATGAAACGGGAATAGCTGCCAACTTGCGGTCTAAAAACCCAACGCGCCCACCAAGGCCAATCGGTTCGCCCGTCGTAGCGTCATACCGGCTGGTCAAATACGGAGCCTCGCCACACGCGATTTCAAGTACCCGACGATCCACGTAGTTTTCCCACGCTTTGCCAGACACGTCATCGAAGGCGGGGAGCGTTGGTCGGAGCGGACGCAATATGCTGGCAGACGCATCCAGGATCGCATCATCACAAGGCTCGTGGACTCCAGACCACGCATGATCCACGACATCATTTTGAAAGTTCACCAGCCACGCCGGAGTGAAAATCTCAGCGCGTTCTTTCGTCCGAACAGCCTGAGCGTCACGCGCCTTCGTTGTGCGCGGAGTAATCAAGCCAGGATTCGCGTTCAAAACATCAAGGGTGATCTGCTGATCAGCATGGATTCCCAGATCCTCATAGTCTTGGGTCGCCCACACAATATTGCGCGAGAAGACACCAGTATTGCTACCGTCGGCGCCAGCAGGTGTGTCCGCGTCAGTGGAAGTCGCATAATCTCGAAGCAAAAGTGGCAGTAGATCAGCGAAACGCGCGGACAGGTCAAGGGCCTGCGAGCGTTGCATCGGATCACCTCACGAATTGGACGGGACTTCCCTCATAAGGCTACCTTCCGAGATACTGATGCGAACCACCTCTCCGCTTCAGAACGTTGTTGAGAGGAGACATCATGATCCAACGAATGGCCTCGGTCTTCCCCGGAATCTTTCTGCTGATTATCGTTCTTTCTGCTAATTATCGTTGCGACAATATCCAGCGTTGAAAGCGATGTCATTTTTCGGCCACATCCAGCATTGTGAGTGCTCTTGATTGTCTCGCCAGCAGATCTCATCTGGTCTTTAACTTCAATTCGGCAGCTACGACCGAGTACTTCCATGTTGTCACGCGTCGGAACACGCTGGGGCGACCGATTAGTGTTCTTGACGCCAGATTGTGTCTATGTGCGTGACGCGTGTGGCAGTTCTTGCAACTTCGAACGCCAAGGATTTTCAGGGGGCTGGTGTAGAGCTCGTCAATCCTTGGGACTAAGAACAGCTATTTCTGCCAGAGTGTGTGCCCGGCCTCGTCCAGGATGAGGGCGTGAGCGGTTCCGGCCTCGTCGATTGACAAATGGACATCCACGAAGGTGGAATCATCGCCTGGGGCGCATGAGCGGTAGGAGTAGCTCGTGTTAGCGACAGCGACGGTTGTTGTGAGTGCACGGGTCAGCCACGGACGCTTTCTACGTAGCCAGACCAGCGACCTCAATGCCTGGTAGGTTGTGTGCCCAAACCCTAGCAATTCGCCGGGAGATGCGGGCAGGGGAGGACGCACCGCGTCATCGCCGAACTGGCGGTCTTCTTTCACCCCCGTGAAGCCCTGCTCATCGCCGTAGTAGATCGACGGTGTACCACCCAGCGTCATGATGATCGCCTGCGCCACCAGTCCGCCATCGGCGCCAAGCAGAGACGAGATGCGCGTCGTGTCATGATTGCCCACGAACGTCTGCGGAACGAACGTCTCTAAGAATTCGCCGTGGCGTTTCAGCGTCCAATCGAGCTCAAAGAAATTCTTATCCGTGATCGACGACCACATTGCCTTCCACAATTCGTACTGCGTGACCGTATCAACGTGGGCATCCCCAACGAACGCGGGGTAGTCACCGTGAATGACTTCGCCGAGGAAGAAAGTATCGGGGTGCGAGGCCCGGACTCGGTCGCACACGTCTGCCCAGAACTCAGTTGGAACGGAATATGCTGCATCAAGTCGCCACCCATCGATGCCACGGGCACACCAATACTCCATTACCTGCTGAACAAAATCCTTGACGCACGCGTTCGTGTGGTCGAAGCGCACGAGGTCCTGGTTCCCTTCAAAGAACCAGGGGTAGGGGCCACCGTCGGACTCCCAATCAATGTGGAATAGGGGAGCATCAGGGGAATTGGGCGTTCCGAAAACGGGATCCTTGCCGGCTTCAAGAACCGCGCGCAGAGGCTGATACTGGTCGCTGACGTGCGAAAATACGCCATCGAGCATGATGTTCATTCCGTGAGCATGGCATGCCTCAACCAGCGCGTCGAAGTCTTCGACACTGCCCAGACGCGGATCGATACGGAAATAGTCGAGCGTGTCGTATCCGTGCGTCGCCGAATCAAAGATCGGGCCGACTAGCAGTCCCGTCGCACCAAGCTCGGTGGCATAATCCAACCAGTTGATCAACATTCGCAGGCGCGGGGTTTCTGTCCGATCACCGTCGCGAATCGGCGCGCCACACGCTCCCAGCGGGTACACGTGCCACCATATGGAATCTGCTCCGGGCGTGCGATCAGAGGGTGAAACGCTGTGGGTCATAGGCAAACTGTAGCCCGTGACGCAGGGGAATCGAGGTGGAACACAAGGTGGAGCACAAACGGACAGTGCGGGTGCAGGCGTGACCTGATTGTGCGCACGCTGAACTTTAAGGGTGCGACTGTGACCAAGCAATCGCGGGCAAGTTTGCGCGCCCACAACGCACAATGCGACCCTGGATGTATGAGTTCTTCTGAGCGCGACATGACCGCCAGACCCGAAGGCGTATCTTCGTCGACTGGTGTGAAGCCACGGCGCGTTTCCACACTGTCGACCGTGATGGCGCTGGTTGCTGTCCTCACGATCTCACCCTCGATGCGCGTCGGAGCAACATCGCTCGGGCCTGTCCTGACTGGTGTCCAATCCACTTTTGGAGTGGGAGCGATGGCGGTTGGTCTGCTCTCCGCGTTGCCGTGTATTGTCTTTGCTCTCATTGGCGTACTGGCAGTTCCACTGTCAAAGCGCTTCGGACTGACGTGCGTCGTAACCGTCGCAATGGCCGTGACAACCATCGGCTTGGGTGTGCGTCCCCTCGTGTCGAACTACTGGGCGTTCCTCCTGCTCAGTGTTGCTGGACTTGCTGGTCCCGCCGTCGCTAATGTCATCGTGCCAGCGTGGATCAAACTGCACAAAGCTGGTCGCACGGTTCTGCTTCTGACGGTCTACGGTAGCGTTCTCCCGCTGGGTGGCGCGGCGGGTTCCTTCCTCAGCGCGCCGATTGGGGGGCCTGATTCATCCGGCTGGCGAACCGCGCTGTTCATCTGGGCACCGTGTGCACTGTTGGCAGTGTTCGTCTGGCTTCTCGTCTGGAAGAGTGTCGGTCGAGACACTCCGCCACTCGCTCACTCTTCTGGGCCCGTACCTGAGTCTTCTATGCTGCTGACAGGGGACGAGGCCCCCCAGTCGTCATCGCCCTCAGCTACCAACAGGCGGAGCCTGATGACGTCACCAACCGCCGTGGCGTTGATGGTCGCGTTTGGCCTTCAATCTTTGAATGCCTATGTTCAATTTGGTCAGCTTCCAACGATTCTCACAATGGTGGGAGTCGACCGAACAAGCGCAGCTGCGATGGTCGCAGCCATCAACCTGTGGACACTTGTTGGTGGCTTGATTATGCCGAAGATCGTTGACTCGGTGAAGAACTTGCCTCTTGTCTCTCTGCTCTTCGGGGTGCTGACTGCTTCCGGTTATCTCGGCCTCTTGCTTGCTCCAACCTTCTCTCCCTGGCTGTGGGTGACGCTGCTGTCGATCGGCGGCTTCATGTTCCCGCTCTGCGTCACTCTGATCCCTGCGCGCGCTCGCACTGCATCGATGACCGCGCGCCTGTCGGGTATGACTCAGCCTGGCGCATATATTGTCGCAGCATTCGGTCCGATCATTGTTGGCATGGTGCTTCAAGCAACCGATTCGACTACTCCTGTTCTGATCTTCCTGACGATCATGGCTCTCTTGATGGGCATCATTGGCATGCGAGCATCCGCTCCCGTATTCGTTGACGACGAAGTGTAAGAGCAGGCGGCCTCGTACCTGAACGGTGGCCGAATGACGCAAAAGTGGCTGGCATTTGCATCCGCCCAATCTCATAACGCACCAACATGCCACTCCTGATGGTGGTACAACGGAGAAAAGTGTTCGCGGGGAGGAATGACGATGCAAGGAAGCGTCGAAGAAGCAATCGACATTGCGCGCGGTGGTCGAATTCTGGCGGTGACTGGCGCGGGAATGTCCACCGACTCGTCCCTGCCGGATTATCGAGGCACCGGCTCAACCCCTACAACCCCAGTTGATGTCGACATGTTTACGTCCGACCCCGTGTGGTATCGCTGGCTCTGGTATCGCAATGAAGCGACGTGGAAAATCCTCGAAAACTGCCAGCCCAACGATGGGCATCGGGCGCTTGCCACGATGGAAGCATCCGGACATCTGCTGGGCGTCTCCACGCAGAACGTCGACCGGCTGGACGCGCGCGCTGGAACGCGTAACGTCTGGGAGCTCCACGGACGTTACGACACGGTTGAATGCCTGAGCTGTGGATCCGTCACGCCCCGCGCAGCATTGTCCGTGCGGTTGCGTGCGTTGAATCCGGACCTCGTCGAAGAAACCGATCCCGCGCACGTCGATATCACCCCCGATGCCCGTCGCGACTTAGCCGAAGTCTGCACGTTCACTCCCGTGTACTGTGAACGCTGTGGCGGAATGCTGAAGCCGTCCATCGTCATGTTCGGCGAAGGGCTGCCCGAGTCCGCGTTCGGTCCATCCCTCGATATGGCCGCGTCGTGCAATGTTGTGTTGGTCGCGGGCACGTCACTCGCCGTCTCCACCGGCTTGTGGGTTGTTCACGAGGCCATGCGTGCAGGTGCTGCCCTGATCGTAGTGAATAGGGGAGTGACAGCCGTGGATCGCTTCGCCGACGTTCGGATTGAGGCAGGCACGTCTGAGGTACTACCTCAGATTGCTAGTGCGCTCGCCGGCTGAACATATCGAGGCGTGGCAGGTTGCCCACGTTGTGCGCGGTTGAAGAACATCTCAGGTGTGACAGGGTGAAGGTAGCTGCTCGTTCTCTCGAGCACCACATGCGTGCAGTCGTTCAATCAATCGTTGACTCATATCCGAAAGAAAACACGTGTGCGAAGACAATCGCAGCACTGGTCGAGCTGAGACTCGGTTCTTCTTTGTCGACCGATGAGATCGCGTACCTGACACTTCATTGTGCACGCTTGTCGATGCCGACTCCGGCTCAGTGACGATGCTACGAAGCTGAGGCGACGTATTCTGCGCTAGTCATCA